>NZ_KB291310.1:8819-52851 GCF_000318275.2 Capnocytophaga sp. oral taxon 332 str. F0381 | reverse complement strand
TTTTTAGTGTAAACCTATTTCAGGATATGACAGTGAGCAGGCGCAGCCGAGTATGTGACGAATATATACCCTAATCATTAAAAATTAAACATTATTTCGTATTTTTGCGGACTGACACTAACAACACCATACTATGGAAGAAACATCACAAGGAGAGTTGCTTCTCTATCAAGATGAAAAGGGGGCAACCCAAATAGAAGTACGCCTTGAAAACGAAAACGTTTGGCTTACACAAGCACAGTTGGTAACCCTTTATCAATCTAGTAAAGCTAATGTAAGCGAGCATATTAAGCATATTTTTGAAGAAGGAGAATTAGAGGAAATGGCAGTTGTTCGGAAATTCCGAACAACTGCCGCTGATGGCAAAAATTATAACACAGCTTACTACAATCTCGATTTGATTATCTCTTTAGGCTATCGCATTAAGAGCCATATAGCTACTAAATTCAGAATTTGGGCTACCCAACGCATCAAAGAGTACATCATAAAAGGTTTTGTAATTGATGATAATCGTTTGAAACAAAATGCAGGGGGTAACTATTGGTACGAACTTTTAAATCGCATTCGCGATATTCGTTCTTCTGAAAAAGTATTGTATAGGCAAGTGCTCGATTTGTATGCCACTAGCGTAGATTATGACCCTCGCACCCCCGAATCTATCACATTCTTTAAAATTGTACAAAACAAATTGCACTATGCAGCACACGGGCATACCGCTGCAGAAGTAATCTATGAGCGTGCTGATAGCGATAAACCTTTTATGGGACTTACCGTTTTTGCAGGCGATCATCCTTCACTAAAAGAAGTAGTAATTGCTAAAAATTACCTCACCGAAGAAGAACTAAAAGTGCTTAACAATTTAGTTTCAGGATATTTTGATTTTGCCGAAATACAAGCAATGAAACGAAAAGCTATGTATATGGCAGATTATATCAAACAATTAGACAATATCTTATCGGCTACAGGAGAAAAAATACTACAAGATGCAGGGCGTGTAAGTCATCAAAAAGCTATTGAAAAAGCCACTACCGAATTTAAAAAATACCAAGTAAAAACCTTATCAATGGTAGAGGAGGACTATTTAAAAACCCTAAAATCTTTAGAAAAAAGAATTAATAATTAGCAATAGATGAAAATAATAAATAGCCTCTAAACATTATTTCGTATCTTTGCACACCACAATTTTGATACCTACAGAAAAATGGAAAATATCCAAGCCATAAAACAACGATTTAGCATCATCGGCAACGACCCCATGCTGAACCGCGCCATAGAAAAAGCTATACAAGTAGCCCCTACCGACATTTCCGTTCTCGTAACGGGCGAAAGTGGTGTAGGAAAAGAAAGTATCCCCCGCATCATACATACCCTATCCAACCGAAAACACGGAAGATACATCGCCGTAAACTGCGGTGCTATCCCCGAAGGAACGATAGATTCCGAACTCTTCGGGCACGAAAAAGGAGCTTTCACAGGAGCTACTGCCACCCGTAATGGCTATTTTGAAGAAGCCGATGGAGGCACTATCTTCCTCGATGAAGTAGGCGAACTACCCCTCACCACCCAAGTACGGCTCTTGCGCATCCTCGAAAATGGCGAATTTATGAAAGTAGGCTCTTCAGTAGTACAAAAAACCAACGTACGCATCGTAGCGGCTACCAACGTAAAAATGCAAGATGCTATCAAAAAAGGACAATTCCGCGAAGACCTCTATTACCGTCTCAGTACGGTTGAAATACACCTACCCCCCTTGCGCGAACGAAAAGACGATATTCACCTGCTGTTCCGCAAATTTGCTTCCGATTTTGCCAGCAAATACAAAATGCCCGCCATCAAGCTCACCCCCGATGCTGTATCCCTCCTCACCAACTACCGATGGAGCGGTAACATACGCCAGCTGCGCAACGTAGCCGAACAAATATCTGTATTAGAACAGCAACGAGACATCACAGCCCCCGTACTGCAAACCTACCTGCCCACCCCCACCAGCACTCTCCCCACCGTAATACCCCAAAATAATCGTAACGAAAACGACTTTAGCAACGAGCGAGAACTCCTCTATAAAGTCCTTTTTGATATGAAAAACGACCTCAACGACCTGAAAAAACTCACCCTTGAGCTCCTCAAAAACGGAAATTCAACCAAAGTGCAGGAAGATAACCAAACGCTTATACACCGCATCTATGGTAAAACTCCAGAAACCCCAGTCCCCACACATTATCCCGAAAATACCACACCCTATACCCTTATCCCTGTGAAAACCAATGAAAATACCACTATCCACCCCGTAGAAGATACTTATACTTACGAAGAAGCTACTGAAGAAGAACGCTTTTCGTTACAACAACAAGAAAAAGAAATGATTAAAAAAGCCTTAGAGCACAACGAAGGCAAAAGACGCGAAACTGCCAAAGAACTCGGCATTTCCGAGCGCACACTCTATCGCAAAATAAAACAATACAATTTAGACAATTAGCCTATTTGCTAATTGATTTATCAGCAAATTATTATGAAATCATACAAAATAGGCATCATAGGGCTTGGCTATGTAGGATTCCCCTTAGCCTGCCTCTTTGCCAAAAAATACCCCACCATAGGTTACGACCCACAAGAAAAACGCATAGCGCAGCTGCGCGAGGGAATAGATATCACCAATGAAATCGATACAGAGGTGATACAAGCACGCCTAAATACATACCTGCAATGCACTAATGACCCCAATGCACTGAAAGACTGCAATGTATATATCGTAGCAGTCCCCACACCCATAGACCTTTATCAGCAACCCGACCTTACGGCACTACGCAAAGCAAGCAAAACCGTAGGCACACTGCTCAAGCAAGGTGATATTGTTATCTATGAATCTACCGTCTACCCTGGGGTTACCGAAGAGGTATGCGTGCCTATATTAGAACAGACAGCAAAACTTACCTTCAATAGCGATTTTTTTGTAGGCTATTCACCCGAACGCGTAAACCCGTCCGACAAGCAGCACACAGTAGAAAACATCAAAAAAATAACCTCTGGCTCTACCCCTGCCATTGCTGCCGAAATAGATGCCCTCTACAACAGCGTTCTCACAGGAGGCACTTACCCTGCCGAGAGCATCAAAGTAGCCGAAGCTGCCAAAGTAATAGAAAATGCCCAACGCGATGTGAATATCGCCTTTATGAATGAAATTGCACAAATATGTAACCTCTTGAATATAGATACCCAATCGGTTATCAATGCTGCTGCCAGCAAATGGAACTTCCTGCCTTTTCGCCCAGGATTAGTAGGAGGACACTGCATAGGCGTAGACCCCTACTACCTCATACAAAAAGCCAAACTACACGGCTTATCACCACGCCTGATGATGGAAGCCCGAAAAACCAACGATAGTATGGGAGGGTATATAGTACATCAAATTGTAAATAAATTATGCACGCTTGGTATTAAGGTGAAAGACAGTAGGATACTTCTCTTAGGATTTACTTTTAAAGAAAATTGTCCCGATATTCGCAATACCAAAGTAATAGACTTATATCATAGTCTGGAAAGTTTTACACATAATATTACTATCTACGACCCTCACGCCAATGCAGAAACTGTACAAGAAGAATACGGCATCACCCTCATTACCGATATGAATAAGCTGCCCAAAAACAACGATGTTGCAGTACTATGCGTAGCCCATAACGAGATGTTATCTATAGATATTAATCAGTATATCAAGCCTGAAGGTATTATTTATGACGTAAAAGGAATACTACCCCTTAGCCCAAAAACTTATAGGCTATAAAACGACGAGGCGTGCAGTTTCACAACTACACGCCTCTTTTAGTATATAAATAATAGCGATTTCTGAAGAAATATTCCTCCTATTTTATTTAGAAAGATATTACATTCTTCAAGAAGAAGCTCAAAAACCGTGCCAATCTTTTTTTTAATCATTAACATTAATCATTGATATTTAAACATTATTTCGTATCTTTGCCCCCGAAAACAACTACACACTATGGCTCTGCTAAAATTGAATAAAAACGAACTTATCAACTACCAGCTCATCGGTATAGAAACCCCCTTGCCCGACTATAAGCTCGCCTATAAACTAAACCAAAAACTACATATTCAATTAGCAAAACATAAAGACTATGAACCTCTAATAGCTACAAACCACCAATACCACTCTTATTACACTTGGCAAGACCCTGCTACCGACCTAAAATGGCACTGCATAAGCAATAAAATGCTCATAGAAGGCACCCCCAACCAGCTATTCGGTATAGAATACCTCATAGATAAGTATAAAACAATAGATTATTTCTTAAAAATAGACACCCTCGATACCGACTTATGCAATGCTAACACCATAATGCAGCAACTAATGCCCCTAAAATGCAAAATTATAGACCCTAATAAACTGAATTTAAAACATAATTACATATTTCAAGAATGCTAAATAGTAAAAAAACCAAAATAGTAGCTACCTTAGGTCCTGCTACCGCTGACCCCGAAGTTATCAAAAATATGATGATTGCGGGAGTAAATGTATTCCGTATCAACTTCTCTCACGCCGACTATGACGATGTGCGAGAACGCATAGAGATGATACGCCGTATCAACCAAGAAAACGGCTTCCATACCGCTATCCTTGCCGACCTGCAAGGTCCTAAATTACGCGTAGGCGTAATGGAAGAAGGTACCGTAGTAACACCAGGAGATAAAGTTACTTTTGTAACAGGTGAACCTTTCGTAGGCAACAAAGAGCGCGCTTATATGAACTACGAAAAATTCCCTGCCGATGTACGCCCAGGAGAACGCATCTTGTTAGATGACGGTAAACTTATCTTCGAGGTATTATCATCAAACGGAGAAAACGAAGTAGAAGCTGTCGTAATACAAGGAGGTCCTTTCAGCTCTAAAAAAGGGGTAAACCTCCCCAATACCAAAGTATCACTACCTGCCCTTACCGAAAAAGATATACGCGATGCTCTATTTGCTATCACTCAAGAAGTAGATTGGTTTGCACTCTCATTTGTACGCCACCCCGAAGATATTCAAGACCTTAAAGACCTTATCGAGGAAAACGCAGGGCACAAAATACCTATTATTGCCAAAATTGAAAAACCAGAAGCTCTAAAAAATATAGATAAAATTATGGCAGCCTGCGATGGTATAATGGTAGCTCGTGGCGACCTTGGTGTAGAAATCCCTGCCGAAGAAGTACCTCTTATCCAAAAAGAGTTAGTACACAAAGCCAAAGCACACCATATACCTGTAATTATCGCTACCCAGATGATGGAATCGATGATAAACAGCCTAACCCCCACCCGTGCCGAAGTGAATGACGTAGGAAACTCTGTCCTTGACGGTGCCGATGCGGTAATGCTTTCGGGCGAAACTTCTGTGGGTAAATACCCTGTACAAGTAATAGAGCAAATGAGCCGCATTATTCGTAGTGTAGAAGATTCTGATATTATCAAAGTACCACTCGTTACTCCTTTTATACGCTCTTTGCGCTATATTACCAACACCATTTGCTTTCACGCAGCCAAAATGGCTAACGATACCAATGCCAAAGTGATAACCTCACTCACCAATAGTGGCTATGCAGCATTCCGCATCTCGTCATATCGCCCTAGCTCACATATTTTGATATTTACCTCTAATAAGCGATTACTCACCCAGCTAAACCTATTGTGGGGTGTAACCACTTTCTATTATGACCGCTTTGTCTCTACCGATGAAGTTATAGAAGATATCAACCACGTAGCCAATGAACAAGGCTATGTAGATATGGGCGACATAATGATCAACCTCGTATCAATGCCAATGCAAGGCAAAGGAATGGTAAATACCCTACGCGTTACCGAAATCGACTCTTGCGCCGTAAGTTTTGATAAGAAAAAACGATAAAGGTAATTATAAATTAATCAATAAGATAATAAATTAACACACAGAGGCTGTCCGAAAAGTTTTGTTTTGTGAAGGCGATTTGCCAATCGCCCCTACAATGTGAATAAAAGTGATTGATTATCAGAGCAATTAACTTTGTCAAACTTTCAAAGTTTGACAAAGAGTGTGGCGCAATCATACTTTTTAAAACTTTTCGGACAGTCCCTTTTAATGAATAAACTGTAAAAATGCAGTAGCATCACACTCCATTAGTAGCCAATTACCATTCACTCTCATAAAATAAAAATTAAAAGTATGAAAAACAGAGATTTAGGATTACTTATTTTGCGACTTACTATAGGCTTATTAATGATTCCACACGGGCTTCACAAGGTTATACATCCTATCGCCTTTCGTTTTATAAAAGAGACTGTAGAAGCCAAAGGGTTACCTATATTTATTGCTTATGGTGTATTTATAGGTGAGATTGTAGCCCCTTTATTAGTAGTATTAGGATATAGAGCACGTATTGCAGCCTTTGTGATGTTCCTCAATGGGTTAGTAACTCTTTATTTAGCCTATAGCAATAAGCTTATAGCACTCACTGAGTACGGTGATTGGTCACCAGAACTATCCGCCCTTTTCTTTTTAGGTGCATTGGCTCTATTCTTTACAGGAGCAGGCAAATACAGTCTTTCACATCGCAACACTTGGGACTAAAGCACTGCACTACACCCAAAACTCAAAAACAGCTGATAGCCAAAAAAATGCTATTGGTAGATTTAAATCATAAATAAAAAGTGTTACTTCCGTAATTTTCTCATCTACAAATTAGCTAATTAGCAAATTATTATTATCTTTGCCTGAGAAATTTAAAAAACAGCTAATATAATGAGCAGTACTAAACAACGAGAAGAATTACAAGCCGCTATTTGGAAGATAGCCAATGATGTACGTGGCGCTGTAGATGGTTGGGATTTTAAACAATTTGTATTGGGTACCCTTTTCTATCGTTTTATCAGCGAGAATTTTACTAATTTCATCGAAGGTGGTGATGAGAGTGTACAGTACGCCGAGCTGCCCGATGATACTATTACTCCTGAAATAAAAGACGATGCTACTAAAACTAAAGGCTATTTTATTTACCCGAGTCAGCTCTTTGTGAATATAGCCAAAAATGCAAATACCAATTCCAATCTCAATACCGATTTAGCAGCTATCTTCTCGGCTATTGAAAGTTCTGCCAATGGCTACCCTTCCGAAGCGGACATCAAAGGTCTTTTTGCCGACTTCGATACTACCTCCAACCGCCTTGGCAATACCGTTGAGGAAAAAAACAAACGACTTGCGGCGGTAATAAACGGAGTAGCAGGACTTAGTTTTGGCGATTTCGAAAACCACCAAATCGACCTCTTTGGCGATGCTTATGAGTTCCTCATCTCCAACTATGCTGCCAACGCAGGCAAATCGGGTGGGGAGTTTTTTACCCCTCAGAATGTATCAAAACTCATTGCGCAGTTGGCATTGTTGGGGCAATCTTCAGTAAACAAGATTTACGACCCTGCTTGTGGGTCGGGCTCTCTACTACTACAAGCTAAAAAACACTTCGATGACTACCAAATAGAAGAAGGCTTCTTTGGGCAGGAAATCAATCATACTACCTACAACTTGGCGCGTATGAATATGTTCTTGCACAATATCAACTACGACAAATTCAATATTGCCTTAGGCGATACCCTCATCAACCCTTGCTTTGGCGATGAAAAACCTTTTGATGCGATTGTTTCTAATCCACCTTATTCGGTGAACTGGATAGGCAGCGACGACCCTATCCTTATCAACGATGACCGTTTTGCACCCGCAGGTGTATTAGCTCCAAAATCTAAAGCCGACTTTGCCTTTGTATTGCATTCCCTCAGCTACCTTTCGGCTAAGGGGCGCGCCGCTATTGTGTGTTTCCCTGGTATCTTTTACCGTGGAGGTGCTGAGCAGAAAATCCGCAAATACCTCATCGACAACAATTATGTAGAAACCGTTATCGCCCTACCGCCCAACCTCTTCTACGGCACCAGCATTGCCGTAAATATATTGGTACTTTCCAAACACAAACCCGATACCCATACCCAATTTATAGATGCTAGTGGTGAGGAATTTTTTAAGAAAGAAACTAATAACAACGTACTTACTGATGACCATATAGCGCATATCGTTGGCATTTTTGCTGACAAAGAGGCGGTTCCTCACACCGCTGCGATGGTAGACAACCAGCAGATAGCCGAAAATGATTACAACCTATCTGTGAGTTCATACGTAGAGGCGAAGGACACCCGCGAGGTGATAGATATAAAGGTGCTAAATGCTGAAGTAGCGCAAACCGTAGTGCGGATTAATGAGCTGAGGGCGGATATAGAGGAGATTATTAGAGAAATAGAAAACTAATAGATAAATATGGAAGCACAAAAAGGAGAGATTATTCTTTATCAGCGTGAAGATGGTGCTGTACAGATAGATGTAAAGGTAGAAGACGAGACGGTGTGGCTTACACAACAATTGATGGCTGAGCTTTTTAACACTACTAAGCAAAATATCAGTTTACACATTCAGAATATATATGAAGAGGGTGAACTTTCAGCCGAAGCAACTGTCAAGAAAATCTTGACAGTTCAAAAAGAAGGTAACCGAGAAGTTAGGCGACAATTAGATTATTATAATTTAGATATGATTATCTCTGTTGGTTACCGGATAAAAAGTGTGATTGCTACTAAATTTCGCATTTGGGCTACTGAACGATTAAAAGAATACATTGTAAAAGGCTTTACGATGGATGATGAGCGACTAAAAGGCAATGGAGGCGGAAATTATTGGAAAGAACTCCTCAATAGAATACGAGATATCCGCTCAAGTGAAAAAGCTCTGTACCGCCAAGTGCTCGACTTGTATGCTACCAGTAGGGATTACGATCCTAAAAGTGAAATAACGCTTACTTTTTTTAAAATAGTACAAAACAAATTGCATTATGCCTGTAGCGAGCAAACATCGGCTGAACTGATCTATAGCAGAGCAGATAGTACTAAGGATTTTATGGGGCTTACGACTTTTAAAGGAGCTTTACCTACCCTGAATGAGGCTAAAATAGCGAAGAATTACCTCACAGAAGAAGAGTTATTCCGCTTAAACCGTCTTGTTTCTGCCTTCTTTGATTTGGCAGAGCTTAAAGCACAAACACAAAGCCCTATGTATATGCAAGACTGGGTAGATGAATTGGATAAGTTTTCAGCCAATTATGGTAAAGGAGTATTGAAAGGAGCAGGCACTGTTAGCCACGAACAGGCGGAGCAGAAAGCAATACAAGAATACCGAGCTTATGAAGCACGCACACTATCGCCTGTAGAACAATCTTATTTAGAGAGTTTAAAAGCATTAGAGAAAAACACAGCTAAGCTATTGAAAACAAAACATAAATAACAATGACACAAGAACCAAAAATATTCCCTTATATAGAACGCCTCCTACAAGGTACTGAAGTGGTGTGGAAACCTTGTAAGAAATATACTAATAAAGGAATGAATATAAGAAAAAGATATCAATAAAAATCAAAAATCATATTAATAGATTGAATAAGCAAGATAGAAATATAAGAACTTGGAAAAATAAAGAGGGAAATCTTTGTTTCAGTTATGATATGCAAGACTCTATGGAGAATCCAGCAATAGTCATTATAATATTATTGGTTTTCATAGGAATTATACTATTTGAATACTTATATTTTAATAGTTATTATTCTCTGATTATATTACCCTTTCTATACTCCATCATCTTTGTATATTGGACTTTTTATCCATTAAAATATAATGAAAAAATAGAAGAATATATGATGGATAAGAATGTTACTTTACGATTACATAATGATGTAAGAAAGTTAGGAAAAGATATTTATGAAAAAAGACGTAAATTTTATAAGGAAACAAAAGGCACTTATGGAGTTGTGACAGGCACTTATATGTTAGTACTATTATCAAATAATGACATCTTAGAGTATGAATTAAAATATCATGCATCTAAAGATAATCAAAAAAGTACCTATTGTGAGTTTATAAAAACACCTCAAAAATGTTCAAATTCTAATCGTAAAAAAGTTATAGAAATAAAAAGTTTTATAAACTGGCTGTCTAGTACTAAAATAACTGAAAGAGCAAAACTTTTAATTATTATATTTGGAATTCTGATTATAGGACTCTTAATGATTTTTCTTGGTTCATTTCTATATGCAAAATTAGGAATTACAAAATGTATATATTTCTTTATAATATATCTTGTTACTTATTTGTTGTTTAAAGGTATTATTCACTATAAAAAAAATAAGATACTAACTATTATTGATAATATTCTTTCTTTCCCTTATCTATTAATTGTTGTTATAGAGCCAACATTCACTATCCTTTATAGTTACTTATTCTTAATACTCTTTTCTATTATACCTTCAATGTTAATAGTATTATCTTTAATTTTTTTGTTTTCTATAAATCTTTCAATAGAAACATCTGTCTTTATTACACTCTCTTTAGCTTCTATCATAGGAACTTATGGAGAAAAATACATACAATGGATAATAAAAGAATTTAGCCCATTAAAGAATTGGGGAAATCATAAGTATGAAGAGTTTCAAGAAGAATTAGCTTTGTATGTTATTGAAAAAAACAATATAATCTTTTTTATTTATTTTATTTATCTATTATATTTATTTATTTCTAACTTTATACAGATACAGTATAACAGACCTTTGATAACAGTTGCTATTGATAATGCAGTGCTAAAGAGTTTTCTTATTTTTATTGCTTTTTCAAATATGATTAATAAATCAAATCAAGTTGATATAGAAGCAAAAACTCTGTTAAATAAAATAATAAAATTGATAACATCACACTACAAAAATTAAAAAGGAAGTAGATGTTTATATAAAAACACTATTGTAAGCTTACGTGAAGACAATTATACCAGAAAACAATGACACAAGAACTAAAAATATTCCCTTATATAGCCCTCCTCCTGCAAGGTGCTCAACTACAATACAAGCAATATTAAAAAATTAATGGATAAATATGGAAGCACAAAAAGGAGAGGTTATTCTTTATCAGCGTGAAGATAGTGCTGTACAGATAGATGTAAGGGTAGAGGGAGAGACAGTGTGGCTTACACAAGAACTAAAAATATTCCGTGTCAATTCCCCTCTCTATGGAAGGAGCTGTTTTAGAAATAGATGTAAATAGATAGTATTATAGAAATTTTTGGCACGAGCTGCAAGCTCGCGCCAGCATGGGTAGAAAACAATACCAGTATTATAGGGAGAAATTATTGTCGTTTTCTAAGGAATAAAAATTATTAAGCAAGTTTTGCCCCTTGTTAAGCAAGGAAGAAATGTAATTATAACTCACTGAAAATCAATAGTAAAATTTAAATAAGCAAGTTTTAGCCTTAAATAAGCAAGTTTTTTATACCAATAAGCAAGGAAAAATTATGAATAAGCCAGTATCAAAAATTAATAGTATTATTACCAAGCAATACTTAGAAAAACAGCTTGAAAACCAATATTTTGAAAGGAAAGGCTTAGGAGAGAAGGATACGAAACCTACCAAAATTGCGGAAGAGCTCATTGGTATGCTCAATGCTGATGGAGGGGTATTAGCTTTTGGAATAAGTGATAAAGGAGAAATACAAGACCTCAACACTATTGCTGACAAATTGGATGACTATAGAAAACTAGTCTTTGATTTTATTATTCCTCCTTGTAATATTGTATTAGAAGAAGTATTTATAGATGGAAAACTAATCTTTCTCTTTCATGTAGAACAAGATGTAGAGCGTATATATTGTCGTAAAGATAATGAAAAATTTTTTCTAAGAATAGCCGACAGTAACAGGGAACTAAACCAAGAGCAGATAAAAAAACTTGAATATGATAAAAATATTCGACGCTTCGAAGATGAGGTTATTCCTGACTTTGATACTGATGACTTAGACCAAGAATTATTAGCTGCCTACAAGGCAAAAGTGAATTTTTCTGGTGAGATATATGATTTGCTTTACAAACGAAATCTATTAGCTAAAAAAGAAGGGAAATTTCAATTTAAAAAATCGGCAATACTTTTGTTTTCTACTTCGCCTGAGCGTTATATTCCGTCAGCCTCAGTACGCTATGTACGTTATGAAGGTACAGAGGCAAAAGTGGGTAGTGAGCACAATGTAGTGAAAGACCAACGTTTTGAAAACAATATCCCAAGACTTATTGATGACCTTACCTATTTTTTACGTACCTCATTGCGAGATTATTATTTTTTAGATGTTACTATAGGAAAATTCAGAAAAGTACCTGAATACCCCGAAGAGGCTTGGCTTGAAGGGGTGGTCAATGCTCTTTGCCACCGTTCCTATAATCTACAGGGCAATGAAATTTATATCAAACATTTTGATGACCGACTTGAGATTAGTAATAGTGGTCCTCTCCCTGCACAAGTTACGATTGAAAATATAAAAACAGAACGTTTTGCTCGAAATCCACGTATAGCAAGAGTGTTAGAAGACTTAGGGTATGTTCGTCAGCTCAATGAGGGAGTATCACGTATTTATCAATCTATGGAAAAGTCATTGCTTGCCCAACCAGAGTATAGAGAGCAGAATAACAATGTATATCTCACTTTGCGCAATAGGGTAAGTGCTCACGAGAAAACGATTTCAAAAGCACTAATGAATGCTATTGAAGAGAAGTGGAATGAATATAATGAAACCCAAAAAGCTATTTTACTCTATTTATTCAGAAAAGGCTCTGCTGTACTTTCTGATTTGCTACAATATACAAAGATTAATCAAAATTCTGTACGCTCTTATCTAAATGCATTTATCGCTCAAAACATTATAGAACGACATAGTGAAAAACAGCGTGATGTGAATGCAAAATATACCTTCAAGAAAGAATAAGCAAGTTTTGCCCCTTGCTAAGCAAGGAAGAAATGTAATTATAACTCACTGAAAATCAATAGTAAAATTTAAATAAGCAAGTTTTACCCCTAAATAAGCAAGTTTTTAACAATGACCTACAACACTATTACTAAAACACAAAACTACATCAGACGACAAACCAACTATCATAGCCGCTTTTGTAGAGAAATACAAAGGTGTAGGGGGTGAGTTGTAATTTTCTCATCTACATTAGCTAATTAGCAAATTATTACTACTTTTGCCTGAGAAATTAAAAAATATCTATGTCTGAAAAACATCATTACAAGGGGCTTACCGAGGCGCAAGTCCTTGAAAATAGAAAAAAATACGGCGACAATACTCTTACTGCTGCCGAAAAAGAATCGCTGTGGAAGCAGTTTATTGAAAAATTTACCGACCCTATCATTATCATTCTATTGGTAGCGTTGGTATTTTCTTTTGCCGTTTCCACCTATGAGTTTATCGTTCATCACGAGGGTATTCACGCTTTCTTAGAGCCTGTGGGTATCCTTTTTGCTGTGCTTTTGGCTACGGGGGTGGCTTTTTACTTCGAGGTAAAAGCTAATAAACAATTTGAAATCCTCAATCAGGTAAATGACGATATTTACTACAAAGTTATTCGCAACGAACGGGTAACGCAAGTGCTTAAAAAAGACATTGTTGTAGGCGATATTATCCTTCTCGAAACCGGTGAAGAAGTCCCTGCCGATGGTGAACTGTTGGAGGCTATATCGTTGCATATCAACGAGTCGACACTTACAGGAGAGCCGATGGTGCACAAAACGACAAACCCTGAAGAATTTGAGCAAGAAGCTACCTATCCTTCCAACTACATCTGTCGAGGCACTTCTATTGTAGACGGGCATTGTGTGTTTGAGGTGAAAAAAGTAGGCGATGCTACCGAATACGGCAAGGTGTTTGAAGGCGTACAAATAGACAACTCGGTAAAAACACCTTTGAATGAGCAGTTAGACAATTTAGCCGACTTGATTACCAAAATAAGCTATGCCATCGCCGCTTTAGTAGTTGTGGGCAGGTTTATTGTTTTCTTCTCCAATCCCGCCAATACCATTGAGCATATAGACTGGGTACTCTTTGGCGGCTATATGCTCAATACCGTGATGATTGCCATTACCGTAGTGGTAGTTGCTGTGCCAGAAGGGCTTCCGATGAGTGTAACCCTTAGTTTGGCTTATAGTATGCGCCGTATGATGGCTACCAACAACCTTGTGCGCAAGATGCACGCCTGCGAAACAATGGGGGCAACCACCGTTATTTGTACCGACAAAACGGGTACGCTCACCCAAAACCAAATGACCATCTATGAAACCTACTTCAATCCCGCTACCGATGATACATTAGTAGCCGAAATGATGGCAGTCAATTCCACCGCTTATTTAGATTTTACTGATAAAGACAAGCCGAATGTCTTAGGAAATCCTACTGAAGGCGCCCTATTGCTTTGGTTGTATGGCAAAGGTATTAATTACTTGCCTATACGCGAGGAAAATGAAGTGCTTCAGCAACTTACGTTTTCTACAGAACGCAAGTATATGGCTACCTTAGTACAGTCGGTAGTTTTGGGCAAGAGCGTATTGTACGTAAAAGGAGCCCCCGAAATAGTAATGACCTTCTGCCATAGTGCAGGCAAGTTCAATTCTCAAATTTCGCAAGCCGACTTTGAGGCGAAACTCCTACAATATCAGCAGCAAGCGATGCGCACCATTGGCTTTGCATACAAGGTGATTGATGACCCCAAGGCAGTGATTTCCGAGAATGGCAAGCTGGTAGTAGAAGGCTTGCAGTTTGTAGGTATTACCGCTATTTCCGACCCTGTTCGTCCTGATGTGCCAGCCGCTATCAAAGAATGTATGGGCGCAGGCATACAAGTGAAAATCGTTACAGGCGATACCCCAGGTACAGCCAAAGAAATAGCACGACAAATAGGACTTTGGGACGACACTTGCACCGATATCAATCACATCACAGGCGCAGAATTTGCCGCAATGAGCGATACCGACCTCTCTAAACGCATCACACACCTACGCGTCATTTCGCGTGCTCGTCCGTTAGATAAAGCCCGCTTGGTAAATCTCCTACAACAGCGGGGCGAAGTAGTAGCCGTAACAGGCGATGGCACCAACGATGCTCCAGCCCTAAAAGCAGCCCAAGTGGGGCTCTCGATGGGTGATGGTACTTCGGTAGCCAAAGAAGCTAGCGACATTACTATCTTAGACAACTCTTTCAGCAGTATTGGCAAAGCCGTAATGTGGGGACGCTCGTTGTACCTTAACATTCAGCGTTTTATCCTCTTCCAGATGACCATCAACGTGGCAGCTTGTATCATTGTACTTTTTGGAGCGTTTTTGGGGGTACAATCGCCGCTTACCGTTACACAAATGCTATGGGTGAATTTGATAATGGATACTTTTGCCGCTTTGGCATTAGCTTCATTACCACCAAGTGAGCGCGTGATGAGTGATAAACCTCGCTCGCGCAGGGCTAATATCATCAGTAGAACAATGGCAGACGGCATTTTTGGCGTTGGCGGACTTTTCGTATTGTTGCTCTTCGGCTTTATACAATACTTTAAGAATGAGGAAATTACCAGCCTCACCCAGTTCAGCGTGATAGATTATTTCGCCCATTTCTTCCATTTCGGAAGTTTTGAGAGCGGATTGTCAGCCTATGAATTATCGCTATTCTTCTCAATCTTCGTGATGTTACAGTTTTGGAATATGTTCAATGCCAAAGCCTATCGCACAGGCAAGAGCGCTTTTGCAGGCATAGGCAATAGCAAAGGCTTTGTAATGATAGCCTTAGCCATTATAGTAGGGCAGCTATTGATTACCACCTTTGGAGGAGCAATGTTTAGCGTAACCCCTTTAAAAATAACTGATTGGCTCATTATTATAGGAGCCACCAGCACCGTCCTTTGGGTAGGCGAAGCCCTCCGAATGATAGTGCGTAAATAGTTATATTTAATCGTTATTTAAGAGGCTGTCCGGAAAGTTTAGTTTAAACTTTTAAGGACAGCCTTTCTTTTTTTCATTTTATTCCTGTGAGATACTTATTTTCTAAAATTATGACTTATAGACATTTGTAGGTTGGTAATTATTTTGTACTTTTGCATTGATTCAAAATAATAACGTATGATAGATTACTATAAAACATTAGAGGTTAGCAAAACAGCTACTCAAGATGAAATCAAAAAAGCATATCGGAAGTTGGCGCGCAAATATCACCCAGATATGAACCCCAACGATAAGAATGCCGAACAAAAATTTAAAGAAATTAACGAGGCAAACGAAGTGCTTTCTGATCCCGAAAACCGTGCTAAATATGATAAATATGGCGAACATTGGCAACACGGCGAAGAGTATGAAAGAGCCCAACAACAAGCGCAAGGTGGTTTTGGAGGCTTTGCACAAGGCGACTTTCAGGAAGGTGATTATTCCGATTTCTTCCGCGATATGTTTGGCGGTCGTGCAGAAGGCTTCGGGCGTGGGTATGGTAGTGCAGCACGCAAGTTTAAAGGACAAGATATTTATGCCGATATGCAACTCTCTTTGCGGGAAGTCGCTGTTAGCCAACAACGTACTTTTTCGGTAAACGGTCAGAATATACGCATTACAGTACCAGCAGGAGTATATGAAGGGCTACAAATAAAGCTAAAAGGACACGGGCATCAGGGGTATAACGGAGGTCCTAACGGCGATTTGTACATTACCTTCCACATAGCCCCCGATAGTCAGTTTGAGCGCGATGGGAATGACCTAAAAACCACAGTGAATATAGACCTTTATACAGCTGTACTCGGTGGCGAAGTGCAGATTGAAACCCTTAGCGGCAAGGTGAAAATGAAAGTAGCACCCGAAACCCAAAACGGCACTACGGTACGTTTAAAAGGTAAAGGTATGCCCATTTACAAGCAAGAAGGTGCTTTTGGTGATTTATTCGTTCATTACAACGTTACGCTACCCCAAAATCTCACCGATAAACAAAAGGCATTATTTGAACAACTTAAAAATTCATAGTTATGGAAGAAAGAATATCAAAAGAAGAAATAATCCGTTTGTACAATATAGAAGTTTCATTTTTTAACGACCTCGTATCAAGCGGACTTATACAAACGGAGGTAATTAATAACACTACTTATTTGCACTATGACCAGCTTTCTGCCTTCGAGCGTTTTACGAACTGGCATTATGACTTAGAGGTAAATATGGCTGGCTTAGAAATTATTCATCATTTGCTTGAACAAATAGAAGCTCTTAAGCGTTAATTTTTTTGTATACCCTCAGCGAAGGTTTAGCGAAGGATGAGCGAAGGATGAGCGAAGAATAAAAGCCTGTGCGGCTCGCACCGAAGGAAAGTCGGCGAGCTGGCGCAACCGAGTATGTGAAGCCTATGCGGCTCACACTTGTATATTAAACATTATTTTGTATCTTTGCATTATGAAAAAATATTTAATAGCCTGTCTCGGCAATATAGGCGAAGAATACGCACTCACGCGTCATAATATAGGATTTTTAGTAGCCGATAAATTAGCTAAAGACCATAACGCTACTTTCACCACCCAAAAATTAGGCGACCTTGCCGAAATAAAGGTGAAGGGGCGTACTTTTATACTCTTAAAACCTTCCACTTATATGAATCTCAGTGGCAAGGCGGTACGCTATTGGATGGAAAAAGAAAATATTCCTTTAGAAAATTTATTGGTGATATGCGATGATTTGAATATTGCTTTCGGTACATTGCGCCTGAAAGGCAAAGGTAGTGATGGCGGACATAATGGGCTAAAAGATATTCAGGCTCAGCTAAATACCACCAATTATGCAAGGTTGCGCTTTGGTATCAGCAGCAATTTTGAGCAGGGGAAGCAAATAAACTATGTGCTGGGTGAATGGACTGACGAAGAGAAGTTAGCTTTGCCCGAACGCATAGAAAAATGCGCCGAAGCCGTAATTTCCTACGGCTTAGCAGGTCTCGCCATTACAATGAATACCTTTAATAATAAGTAGCTATTAACAACTCATAACTAAATAATTAACTAAACAATGTACACACACCACATTCTCTTAGTACTTCACCTTATAGCAGCCACCATTTGGGTGGGAGGGCACTTAGTATTGGCTATAGGCTATTTGCCTAAAGCCCTAAAACACCGTGATTTTAGCTATATTGGCAATTTTGAACGCACCTACGAGCCCATCGGTATGCCCTCACTGTTGGTATTGGTCATCACAGGCATACTAATGGCGTATGATTTTGGAGCTACTGCCACCACGTGGTTCCATTTTCAGTATCCTGTAGAGCGCGTTGTATCGCTGAAATTGTTGTGTTTGCTCACCAGTGTGTGCTTTGCTATTTCGGCACAAACGCGCGTACTCCCCAAGCTCCGCAAAGGGCACATAGAAAAGTTGCCCGAAATGGCAGTACATATCATTTGCGTAACCCTTTTGGGCGTAACAATGGTATTACTCGGCAGCTTAGTACGCATCGGCGGACTATAATTGCCATACCGACTGCACCTAAAAACTAACAACTAAACATTGTGATTGAACAAATAAATTTAAACTACGAAAAAGTAGTGCTCGTTGGGATTATCAACCAGCAGCAAACCGAAGAAAAATCTAAAGAATACTTAGATGAGTTGGAGTTCCTCACCTACACCGCAGGAGGTGAGGTGCTGAAGCGTTTTACCCAAAAATTGGACGTTCCCAATCCTAAAACCTTTATAGGGACAGGTAAAATGGAGGAAGTGCAGCAGTACGTTGAAGAAAACGAAGTAGGCACTGTCATTTTTGATGACGAGCTTACACCAGCCCAACAGAAAAACATAGAGCACATACTCAAAGTAAAAATATTAGACCGTACAGGGCTCATTTTGGATATTTTCGCACAGCGTGCCCAAACCAGCTATTCGCGTACGCAGGTGGAACTCGCACAATATGAATACCTTTTGCCACGCCTTACAGGACTTTGGACGCACTTAGAACGCCAGCGTGGGGGGATAGGGATGCGCGGTCCTGGGGAAACCGAAATAGAAACCGACCGCCGTATTGTGCGCGATCGTATCGCCTTGCTGAAAAAGAAACTCAGCGCTATTGATAAACAGATGGCTACCCAGCGCAGCAACCGCGGGGCATTGGTACGTGTAGCCCTTATTGGTTATACCAATGTGGGCAAATCTACTTTGATGAACGTAATTAGCAAAAGTGATGTGTTTGCCGAAAACAAACTCTTTGCTACCTTAGATACTACCGTGCGCAAAGTAGTGATTGAAAACCTCCCTTTTTTGCTTTCGGATACAGTAGGCTTTATACGCAAACTGCCTACCCAGCTCATTGAGTCGTTTAAAAGTACCCTTGATGAAGTGCGCGAAGCCGACTTGCTGCTGCACGTGGTAGATATATCGCACCCCAACTTTGAAGATCATATACATTCGGTGAACCAGATATTGGCTGAAATAGAGAGTGCCAACAAGCCTACCATTATGGTTTTCAATAAAATAGATGCCTACACTCACGAAGTAATAGCCGAAGACGATTTAGCAACCCAGCGCACCGCCAAGCATTTCACCCTCGAAGACTGGAAAAATACGTGGATGCAGAAAATGGGGCGTGATGTTCTCTTTATTTCGGCACTCAATAAGGAAAACTTAGAGGAGTTCCGCAAAGTGGTGTATGAAAAAGTGAAGGAAATACATATCACCCGCTTCCCCTACAACAATTTTTTATATGATATAGATGAAATTAGCTCTTAGCTTAAAAATCTTTACTCGTTAGATTGGGGTATTGACCAACGACTAATAACTAAAACCTAGCGTACGACTAAAAATGGTAGAAATAGGAAATATAAATTTGGGGGAGTTTCCCGTCTTGCTTGCCCCTATGGAGGATGTAAGCGACCCTCCTTTTCGCCGTCTCTGCAAGCAGCACGGGGCTGATATGCTTTACAGTGAGTTTATCTCTTCCGAAGGATTGATACGCGATGCTATAAAAAGCAGGCAGAAATTAGATATTTTTGATTATGAGCGTCCTGTAGGGATACAAATTTTTGGAGGTGATGAAGAGGCTATGGCTCTTTCGGCAAAAATAGTAGCAACGGTCAATCCCGACCTTGTGGATATCAACTTTGGTTGCCCTGTGAAAAAGGTAGTTAGCAAAGGGGCTGGTGCTGGGGTACTGAAAGATATCGACCTGATGGTGCGGCTTACCAAAGCGGTGGTGAATAGCACTTCGCTGCCTGTAACTGTAAAAACGCGTTTAGGTTGGGACGAACAGAGCATCAATATTGAAGAGGTGGCTGAACGGCTGCAAGATGTAGGGATTAGTGCCCTTACAATACACGCCCGCACCCGTAGCCAGATGTACAAAGGTCATTCGGACTGGAGTTATATTGCAAAAGTGAAAAACAACCAGCGTATAGTGATACCCATTTTTGGCAATGGAGATATTGATAGTGCTGAAAAAGCGTTGGAATACCGCAATAAATATGGTGTAGATGGAATAATGATAGGGCGAGCTGCCATTGGCTATCCGTGGATATTTGAAGAAATAAAACATTATTTTGCTACGGGGCAACTGCTACCCCCCCCCACTATGGCAGATAGGGTAGAGGCAGTGCGCAATCATTTGCTATGGTCGGTGGAGTGGAAAGGCGAGCGGCAAGGAGTGTTGGAGATGCGTAGGCATTATGCGAACTATTTCAAAGGAATACCAAATTTTAAGCCTTATCGCCAGCAATTAGTAACCTTAGATAGCGTAGAAGAGATTCTAAAAGTTTTGAATTTTGAATTGCCCGTAACAAATGACAAATGACAAAAAAACTAACGACTAACGGCTAAAAACTAACAACTAAATTTGTATAAATATAGAATTTTCAATAAAAAATTGGAATATCATATTATATTGTATATTGAGCATATTTTTTAATGATTATTAAAGAATATGCTTTTTTATTGAATATATTTTAATAAAGAAAGGTTTTTAAGACAAAGTTTTATATGTTTATAATAGTTACACATATAAAAAATAAAATAAAAAGTTTTGATTAGAAGAATATATTTTCTACTTTTGCGCGGTAATTAAATATTTTTAGAAGATGAAAATAAGTAAGCAGAGCAAAGTATGGTTTGCGCTATTGTTGGCAATGATAGTGCAAAGTGTCTCGCTAGCGCAAGAGCGAGAGGTTAAAGGAACAGTAAAAGACGAGTCCGGACTTCCTATGAGTGTGGTTACGATTCTTGTGAAAGGAACGAGCCACGGTGTAGCTACCGATATGGATGGTAACTACACCATTAAAGTGCCTGATGATAAGGCTGTATTGGTGTTTTCGCAGTTGGGTATGAAAACTGTAGAGAAAATAGTAGGAAAAGCACGTCGTATAGATGTGGTATTGCTTGAGCAAGCACAAGAATTAGGCGAGGTGGTAGTAACGGGTGTTGGTACTGCTACTGATAAACGCAAGGTGGCTATCTCGGTAGATGCCGTTTCTGAAAATAGTTTGAAACGTACCCCTGTAAAAGGGATTGACGATGCACTTAGCGGAAAAATTGCTGGGGCACAAATACAATCAACTTCAGGACAACCAGGGCAACAAGCTAATATCATCTTGCGTGGTATTAACTCGTTGAGCAGTACGCAACCTATGGTGATAGTAGATGGAGTAGAAGTAAACGTGAGCAATTACGCTATGGGAGCTTCAGGAAGTAGTGGGGTTTCCTCTCGTTTAGCCGACTTAGACCTCTCTAATGTAGAACGCGTAGAGGTAATACAAGGTGCTGCTGCTGCGACTATCTATGGAGCACAAGGGGCTAATGGAGTAATACAAATATTTACTAAAAAAGGGAAAAAAGGACAACGTACAGAAGTATCCTATAATTCTACTTTGAGTGTAGATAATGCTTTAACAGGGAATCTTTCGTTTGCTAAAAATCACTATTATAAAACAGATGCAGAGGGTTATATAGTAGACGGTAATAATACCCGTATTGCTGTAGATCCTACAACAGGCTATTGGACAATGCCTGACCCTACTGTAGGTTCAGAGACAGTAAACTCTAAACCTTATAAAGAAAAAACTTATGACCACTTAAAGCAGTACTATAAAACAGCTTATACATATCAGCATTCTGTAAATGTTACAGGATCTTCAGGGAATATAGACTATGCTATAGGGGGGACGTTATTAGACCAAACGAGCCCTGTGAACGGATCTTATAACAAGAAAAATATAACAGCCAATATAGGTGTTGAAATATTTAAAGGCTTTACACTTCGTTCAAATACTCAGATAATAAAGAGTGAAAATACTACAGGGGGTGTAAATGGTAGAAGCTCAATACTTTCGGGTATAGGTACTGTTTTGGGAACTCCTGCTTATGTAGATTTAGGCTATAAAGATGCATTGGGCAACCCTATTGTGAATTATAATGAAAGTGTAGATGGTGTATTTCCTTTCTATACCTATAAATTTCGTACTAGCAGCGTAGAAACCAATCGTGTGTTGGAAAATATTAATGCTAATTACAAGCTCACTAAAAATATAGATTTGGATTATAAATATGGTTATGACCATACGCGTTATGATGATATTGATTTTATCAAAAATCAAGAAAGAACTAATAGTCCTAATAAAGCGATAGCCCCTCACACTGGGAAGATTACGGAACGCCTTATACGTCATACACTTCAGAACTCGTTGCTAAGTGCGTTCTTGCGTTTTGATTTTCAAAGAGATTTTAAACTAAAATTGCCTATCAACTCTACAACACAGTTGGCTTATGACTGGCGTAGGGAGGATTATCGCAGTGTAACAGGGGTAGGAGAAGGTTATGGTGAAGAACCTCCTTTTACCTTATCGTCAGCTAATTCATCTACTTCATCAGAAAGAATACAAGAGTTTGTAACTTTCGGTTACTTAGTAAATCAAAAATTTGATTATGCTAATCTGTTAGGATTTTCAGTAGGGGTACGTTCAGATTATTCATCGGCTTTTGGTGCGGGTGGAAAACCTTTTACTTTCCCTCGTGCTGATGCATACTTCCGTATTTCTGATTTATTAGGCTACGAAAAACTTACAGAATTAAAACTACGTGGGGCTTATGGTGAAGCAGGGATACAACCCGATGCTTACGACCGACTCATTACCCTTAAAAACCAAAAATTTAGCAGCCAAGGTTATCTTTATTTGAATTCTTCTTCTAGCAACCCCGATTTGGAAGTGCAAAAGAGTAAAGAGACTGAATTTGGTTTGGATTATGGGGTTCGTTTAGAAAGAGAATGGTTCCATCGTATTAGTGGTAATGTAGTGTATTGGAAACGCCAATCATTAGGTACTATCTATAATGTACAAACAGCACCTTCTACTGGGGCTGAAGAAGTTAAAACAAATGCGATAGACCTATCAAGCAACGGATTACAAGCTTCGTTAGATATTAACTTGCTTAGCAAAGACAATGTAGAATGGAATTTTGGGGCTCGCTTTAGCAAAGGGGAAACTGTAGTAGATAGGATTTCTAACGGCAAACGTATAGTTGTAGGAGTACAAGGAGGTGGACAATCAGCTCTTGAGGAAGGGGAGCGAGTAGGGACTTTCTTTGGTTATCGTCCTTTGTCATCACTCACACAAACTAAATCATCAGGGGAACGCTATATAGCTGATAGCGAATTGAATAAATATGAGGTAGTGAATGGTATGGTAGTAAATAAAGTTACTAAAGCTGTGCAATTTGCTACAGAACAAGAAAAAATAGGTGATGCTACGCCTGATTTTACAATGTCATTCTTTAGTGATGTAACCTTGTATAAGCGCCTTACATTAGCATTACAAGTGGATTGGACAAAAGGTGGTGACATTTATAACGGAACAAGACAACGTATGTATTTGGCTAAAACACATGGCGACTTAGATAAATCTATTACAATTAATAACAAAGCAGGAGCTTATGTGAATTACTATAATAGTTTGTACAATATAGGGCAAGCAACTTCATATTTTGTAGAAGATGGTTCATATGTAAGACTTCGCAGTGTGTCATTGAGCTATGATGCTACCGATGTACTAAAAGATAGCTTTGTAAAAGGTCTAACGCTTACAGCTTCTGTAAGAAACTTGCTTACATTTACTGATTATTCAGGATTAGACCCTGAAGCGGTGGGTATATCGCTTAATGAGCCTCTTTATAGAGGGGTAGATTTATATACCTTCCCTAATATGCGTACTGTTACTTTAGGTGTAAATCTTAAATTCTAACTTATAAATAGAAAAACAATGAAAAAGATATATATAATTGCTTTTGTAGCCTTATTATTGGGCTCTTGCAGCAAGGAATCACTGAAACTGTACAATCCGAACGAATCGGGTTCTGAGAGTATAAAAACGGAAGCAGGAATGCAGAAATTTGCATTGGGTGTATACCACCCTATGCGTACTGCCTATTACGCTTGGCTATCACTCACACTTCATAACTTGATGGGTGATGCTACTACAGCACACGCTGGTAACTTTAGTTTTTGGCATTCAAACTCAATATATTCTATTACACGCCCTAATGGAACTGTGCTTTCTACCCCTTTTGGTAAAACACAAATAGAAGTACTAAAAAGTAGAAATACACGTGAACAAGGAATAGAAAATGCGTTTCATAACGAATGGGTAGCGATGTATGGCACTATAGGGCACTGCAATATGGCACTAAAAACTCTTGATGCCAATGAGGTAACTTTTAAAGACAATGCTGAAGTTAAAAAGAAAGCTTACAAAGTGTGGTTTTTGTGGTGGAAAGGCTTTGCTTACTCTCGTATTGGATCTCTTTACACTAAAGGGGTAATTACTAATGAGTACAACTCGCTTAACACCTATCATTCGCACGAGGAAATAATTACTGAGGCAAATAGGGTATTTGCAGAAGCTAAAGCTATATTGGCAACAATTAATGAAAGTGATGCTGCTTATCAAGAAGTGATAGGAAGTATTATCCCTTCGCAGTTTAAAGTAGGAAAAGGAGGCGTAGTTACTCCGCAAATGTTTATCCGCAATATCAATACTTATATGGCGCGTAACCTTTTGGTGAATAAATATGCTGCAAACCTTACCGCTGCAGATCTTACTGAAATACAAAACTTGGCTAACGCAGGAATACAACAATCTGACAAAATATTCACTATGCGTTCGGTAGCTAATGATAACGTGTGCTTTGTAGGTGGAACAGGCTGGTCGCCTTATCGTTTAGTAACAGGTATTTGGGAGCACTTATCAGAGCGTTTAGTACAAGACTTTAAACCAGGTGATAATCGTTTTACTCGTAATGTTGAAAGTCGTCCTTTACTATTTAATCCACGCGACCGTGGCTTTGGTATAGGTACTCGCTATATAGCTAAAGATGGTGGTGATTATGCAAGTTCTACTGCGGGTACTGTAGAACTGCCTTTTGCAGGTAGCTATGAAGAAAACCAATTGATGCTTGCTGAAGTAAAAATTAGAAATAATGATATAGAAGGCGGTTTGGCACATATAGATGCGGTACGTACTTACCAAAATGCACAATTGGCTGCCGTTGCAGGTACAGGGCTTAATCAGGTGCAAGCACTTGAAGAGCTTCGCAAGGAACGCCGCATCGGGTTGTTCCAAAAAGGTACAGCTTTTTACGATGCACGCCGTTGGGGTATCTTAAAGCCTGTATCACAAGGTGGTGGACGTAGAAATGCTAATGTAGTAGTAGAAGCTAATGGTACTGTAGAACCTTGTACTATTGATTATCAATATATAGAATGGTTTGATGTGCCTGCTGCTGAAACAGATTTTAATAAAATCTAAAAATTAGTTTAGTAAATATATAAACTTTGCCAAAGGTTGTGCAACAGCTTTTGGCAAAGTTTTGTTTTTCACAAATTCTGAGATTCATAAATAATTACTATCTTTGCCCGCTGAATGGCTTGAACTAACTATGAATGAAAAACGTGATATAAGAGCGCTTAGTAAAGAGGAACTGCGTATTTTTTTTAAAAATAAAGGAGACCAAGCTTTTCGTGGTAATCAGGTGTACGAATGGTTGTGGCAAAAGGGGGTGCATAGCTTTGAGGCGATGACGAGCTTGCCCAAAGCTACCCGTGAAATGCTGGAAGCGGAGTTTGTAATCAACCATATAAAGGTGGATGTGATGCAACGCAGCGATGATGGTACTATAAAAAACGCTGTACGCTTGCACGATGGGCTGCTGGTAGAATCGGTGTTGATACCTACCGATACGCGCACTACAGCTTGTGTATCGAGCCAAGTGGGCTGTAGCTTGAACTGTTCGTTTTGTGCTACGGCGCGCCTTAAGCGTATGCGTAACTTGCTGGCTGATGAAATTTATGACCAAGTGCGTGTGATTGATGAGCAAAGTAGGGCTTTTTTTGGCAGACCGCTTACCAATATCGTCTTTATGGGTATGGGCGAACCGCTGATGAATTATAACAACGTGCTGAAGGCAATTGATAAAATTACTTCGGCTGATGGGCTTGGAATGTCGCCAAAACGCATTACGGTTTCTACTTCGGGGGTACCCAAATTGATAAAAAAAATGGCAGATGATCAGGTAAAGTTTAAATTGGCAGTATCTTTGCATTCAGCTATCAAAAGTGTTCGTACTAGCATAATGCCTTTCAATGAGCAGTTTCCGCTGGAAGAGCTTCGTGAGGCTTTGCAGTATTGGTATCAGAAAACGCGCAACCGCATTACTTATGAATATGTGGTGTGGAAGGGCATTAACGACCAGCGCAAAGATGTAGAGGCACTTATAAAATTCTGTAAATTTGCTCCTTCTAAGGTAAACCTCATAGAATATAACCCTATTGATGACGGTGATTTTCAGCAAGCAGCACCAGAGGCTTTGCAGCTTTACCAACAGCTTCTTGAGGAGGCAGGCATTACGGTAACGGTGCGGCACTCACGCGGCAAGGATATAGATGCCGCTTGTGGTCAGTTGGCAAATAAAGGACAAAATAAATAACAAAAGGATAACAATTATATTTATGGATATATTTTTGATAAAAGCGGCTCAGCTGTTACTGAGTCTTTCAATTTTGGTGATTCTGCACGAAATGGGTCACTTTATACCTGCAAAACTTTTCAAAACAAGAGTAGAGAAGTTCTTCCTATTCTTTGATGTGAAGTTTGCCCTTTTCAAAAAGAAAATAGGAGAGACAGTATATGGTATAGGGTGGCTTCCGCTGGGGGGCTATGTAAAAATAGCGGGAATGATTGTTGAGAGTATGGATAAGGAACAGATGGCACAACCTCCTCAGCCTTGGGAATTTAGGTCGAAACCTGCGTGGCAACGCTTGCTCATTATGATAGGAGGGGTAACGGTGAATTTGCTGTTGGGTTTCTTTATCTATACAATGATTTTATTTGTGTGGGGGCAAAAGCAGTTGTACGCTGATGGGGTAAAACAGGGGTTTGCCATATCGCGTACTTTGCGTGCTTACGGCTTGCAAAATGGTGATATTATTACAGCTGTAAATGGTAAAAAATTAGAAAATTTGGTAGATGCCAATAAGTATATTTTATTGCGCGGAGCTACTCAGCTAGAGGTGTTGCGCCAAGATGGTACTGCTCATCGCGTATCGCTTCCCGATACATTGGGGAAAACGCTTTTTATGCGTGGTGAAACTTCGCCTGTAACGATGAAAACTTTGCCTATTGTAGATACTGTAGTGGCAGGAATGCCTGCCGAAAGAGCAGGTTTGCGCAAGGGTGATAAGATTTTGGCTATTGGTGGTGAACCTATCTATTATTTTTCGGATGTATCGCCTGCAATTAATTTGGTGGGTAATACTCATTCTATTCCTTTTACTATTGAACGCGAGGGTGTGCGTATGGAACTGAAGGTTGTGCCTAATGGTGATAAAAAAATAGGTGTATCGGGCTTTCAAAGCGAAGGTGAAGTACATTTTACTAATAGGCAATATGGTTTGGGTGAGGCTTTAGCGCATGGCGTACAATATGGCTATGATGTGCTGCGTGATTATGTATCGCAATTCAAGTTTATATTTACCAAAAAAGGTGCTAGTGAATTGGGTGGTTTTGGTACTATAGGGAAACTTTTCCCTGAAAGCTGGAATTGGCTGGCTTTTTGGCATATTACGGCTTTCCTTTCCATAGCTTTGGGGGTAATGAATATTTTGCCAATACCTGCCTTGGATGGTGGGCACGTGGTGTTCTTACTATACGAGATGATAAGTGGTAGAAAACCGAGCGAAAAGGTTTTGGAATATGCTCAAATGGTGGGGTTTGTAATTTTGGTAGCGCTACTGCTCTACGCTAATGGTAGTGATTTGGTACGAGCCGTACGGGCGTATCTTTAAGGACTAAACACTAAATACTAACGACTAGCGACTAATCACTAAATACTAATGACTAAATACTAACGACTAACGATGGATTTTGAGCGTATAAAGGAGAAATTAGCCATATTGGCTGATGCGGCAAAATATGATGTGTCGTGTTCGAGCAGTGGAGCTAATAGGAAAGGCAAAAAAGGTGCGCTGGGTAATACGGCTTCTTTTGGTATTTGTCATTCATTTACAGAAGATGGTCGTTGTATTTCGCTACTGAAGATTTTGCTTACCAACCATTGTATTTACGATTGTGTGTACTGTGTGTCGCGGCGTACAAACGATATTGCTCGCGCTGCCTTCACCGTGCAGGAGGTGGTGGATTTGACAATCAACTTTTATCGTAGGAATTATATAGAGGGGCTTTTTCTTAGTTCGGGAGTGTTTAAAGACGCTGATACTACAATGGAGCGCTTAGTGAGGGTTGCTAAAAAATTGCGTACGGAGGAGCGTTTTAATGGATATATCCACTTGAAAACGATTCCTGGTGCTAGTGAACATCTGATACGCGAGGCGGGACTTTATGCCGATAGGCTTTCTATTAACCTTGAAATTCCTACTAAAGAGGGGCTCAAACTGCTTGCTCCTGAGAAGAATCACGACCAAATGGTGGCTCCGATGCGCTTTGTGAAGAACGAACTGGCAATACAATCAGTAGAAAAGATGAAATACAAGCATACGCCTACTTTTGCCCCTGCGGGACAGAGTACGCAAATGATTGTAGGAGCTACCAATGAAACTGACCAAAAAATTATAGATGTGGCGAGCTATATGTACGGCAAACTGCAGATGAAGCGTGTGTATTATTCGGGCTATGTGCCTGTACTAGAGGATAGTAGATTGCCTTCTATCCATACACAGGTGCCTGTGGTGCGCGAAAATAGGCTTTACCAAGCCGATTGGCTAATGCGGTATTACGGCTTTGCTCCTAATGAGTTGCTTGACCCTGCTCACCCTTTTTTGGATTTGGAGATAGACCCCAAACTGGCGTGGGCTTTGCGTCATCAGGATTTTTTTCCGATAGATGTGAATACGGCTCCTCGTGAATGGCTACTTCGGATTCCTGGTGTGGGCGTACGCGGTGTAGAACGTATCTTGGCTACACGGGTATTTCAGAAACTGACATACTATCACTTGAAACAGATGGGAATAACACTTAGCAGGGCGAAGTATTTTATTACTTGTAGTGGTGCAATGCCTATAGCGGGAACTATAGAGGGGGTAAAACTACGACAACTATTGCTCAGTAAAGGGGTTAGTAAATATAAGGGTCTTTTTACGGGACAACTGTCTTTGTTTGATTGAGTTATGGTTCAGTTGCAATATGATGGTTCGTTTGAGGGCTTGTTAACAGCGGTGTTTGTGGTATATGAATACGGCTATAAAGAGGTGGATATTAAGCCTGAAGGTGCTGCAACTGCTTTGCTTTTTGGTGAAGAGGAAACAATATATACCGATGCCGACAAGGCTTGGCGTGTGTTGCATAAAGTGGAACAGTGCTGGGGCAAGGCGGGGGTGGCTATACTGCTAAGGGCTTTTCTTTCGGCTGAAACACAGATAGAAAATCATATATTAGAAGCAATACGACTGATGGTGCGTATGCCTGAAATGAATGTATTAGAGAATTTTGGACATCAGGCTATAGCTCATATACAAAAGGCAGCCAAGAGCGTGTCGCGCGAGGTGCATAGAATGAAAGAATTTGTGCGCTTTGAAAGGGTGGGCGAGGTGTATTTTGCACAACTTACCCCTCAGTATGATGTGTTGCCACTGGTGATACCTCATTTTAAGAATAGATTTTCTGACCAACAATGGATAATCTACGACCTTCGCCGGTGTTATGGCTTTGTATACGACTTGGAAAAGGTTACAACTTTTACTCCTGCCAATAAGCAGTTTGGCAAACTTATTGAACGTGGTACTGATGTGTATGAACAGCTTTGGAAGACTTATTTTCGGCATATCAATATTGTTGAACGTAAGAATAGTAAGTACCAAATGAGAAATATGCCCAAGCGATATTGGCGCTACCTGACAGAGCTAAAAGATTGATTGAAAAATGAAAAAATATATAATTTTACTACTAATGCTGTTGAACGTTGGTTTGTTGCCAGCACAAACACTTGCTAAGATACGCAGTGCTTATACCACAGCAGCTGATAGTGAGGCGAATGCGGTTGCATTTGAAACCCTAATGGCACAAAATGCATCAACCGATGGGTTGCTAACTGCTTATAGGGGTGCAAGCAAGGTGATACTAGCTAAATATAAAAAGAATCGTATCGCTTTGCTGAAAGAGGGGAAGCCTCTGATAGAGGAGGCTATTGCAGGGCAGCCTGATAATGTTGAGCTGCGGCTCATCAGGCTAAGTGTGCAAGAAAATTTGCCAAAAATAGTGCCTTATCGTAACCATATTGCTGAGGATAAGGCGTTTATCATTGCAAACTACGAAAGATTACCACTTGATGTTCGGCACTATGTGGCGGGGTATATAAAAAAATCAAAAGAATTTACAGCAGCTGATAAAAAGGCTTTGGGCTTATGAATTATTGCGTACTGATACCTACTTATAATAACGATCGTACACTCACACGTGTGATTGAAGGGGTGCTAAAACACACTCCTAACATTATCGTGATTAACGATGGCGCTACTGATAGTACGGCTTTGCTGTTGAAGAACTATCAGCAGCTGGAGGTGATTACGTTGCCTGCTAATAGAGGTAAAGGCAACGCTTTGCAAGTGGGCTTTGAAAGGGCACGTGAGCTGGGTTATGAGTATGCTTTGACGATAGACTCGGATGGGCAACATTACCCAGAAGATATAGAGGTTTTTCTTCAGGCACAAGCACAAGCTACTGAACCTACTCTTTGGGTGGGTAGCCGCAATATGCAACAGGAGGGAGTGCCTAAAAAGAGTAGTTTTGGGCATTGGTTTTCTAACTTTTGGTTTCAGTTTGAAACAGGCGTAAAACTCACCGATACACAGTCGGGGTATAGGATGTACCCCTTAAGGCTTATACCTAAACGTTACTACAGCAAGAAATTTGAATTTGAAATAGAGGTGCTGGTGCGAAGTAGTTGGCGAGGTGTACCGCTAAAAAATGTGCCTGTGCAGGTACTTTATGACCCTGCAGAAAGAGTGTCGCACTTTCGCCCTGTGCGTGATTTTTTGCGTATCAGTGTGCTGAATACGATATTGGTACTGATAGCTGTTTTTTATATTAAGCCACGCGATTTTATACGAGGCTTTAGGAAGAAGAGCTTTAAACGATTTATAAAGGAAGATGTGCTTGAAAGTGATAGCAGCGATGAGGTGAAGGCTTATTCGGTAGCATTGGGTCTTTTCTTTGGTTTGTCGCCTTTATGGGGGTTGCAGACAATACTGACACTTGCTTTGGCTGTTTTTCTCAAACTGAATAAGACTTTGGCTTTTGTGTGTTCTAACGTAAGTATTCCGCCAATGATACCGGTGCTTATGCTTGCCTCAATGAAAGTGGGGAGTTTTTTTGTAGGAGGTGAAGTGCTTCCTCGCACTACTGACTTTACTATGGACTACGCCAAAGAATTTATAAAAGATAATCTTTTGCAGTATTTGGTAGGAAGTGCTATCCTTTCTACTACTGTGGCAATAACTTTAGGAATGCTTACCTATCTTATACTGAAACTGAGTAGCAAAAAAAGGTAGCTAACGCGAGAACTTACAGAGTTCATCAACAGTAATATTGAACACTTCGGCATATTGTTGTAGGGTTTTGGCAGATAGTTTTTTGAAAACAGAAGGTTTGGCGTGTCGTTTTATAATCCACTGCCAGCGATGCATAGCACTAGCGAGTACCGCCCAGTCCATACGATTGAGCAACATATAATAGGGAATAGGGCTGCTAATGCCGTTTTCCATAGCTGCTTTGGCTTGAGCTATCTGTTCGTTTAGTAGTGCTAATGAGGCTTCTAAAGCTATGTTTTTCACTTCCCATCCTGCACTTAGGCAGGTAGTATAATTGCCATTGGTATCGGTAGCATAGCATAGTTCTTTTATATCGCCCAGTGCGCCCTCTTGCTGAGGTACTTCATTTTCTTTCATAAGGATAAGTTTTTAATTACTAAATTGAGTTCGGCAGTAGCCAAAAAGGTAGATTGTTCATAAGTACTGCACTTCATAGCGCAGAGGGTATAGTCTTCTGTATCTATTTGTGAAAGTAGCGTAGCTTCGGTGCGTATGGTTTGCCCCTCTATAGGTAGCTCGTATATTTCACTCTTTTTTATAGTGCTTATGTACCCTATCAAATTAGGTTTATCGTGTAGCTCATAAATAAACTGCCCAACAATAGCCGAGCAGGTTTGTGCCATATTTTCTATCAATCCTATTTCGGCAAAAACTCCCTTAGCAATAAAAATGCAAGAGCTGCTTATAGTAAATTCGGTAACTACGTGTGTGCTGCTGATATTTGTAATAGTATCAACCATTTGCATCGGAGCTCGGTGGGGCAGATATTGCTGTATAGGGATATTCATTGTAGTAATATTTAGGGAGTGGAAGCCAAAACTGTTTTCATTTCGCCTTCGGCTATAAGGGTGTTGTTACTAAAAGTTTGTATTGCTACAAGGGTAACATCCATAAATTCTTGTATAATTTTCAGTTCAGTGCGCAGCGCTTCACCCACTATAGGCAAGCGATATATACTGATATGCTTTATGGCTCCTATATAGCCCATTGGGGCTGGTTTTTGCTGCAAATAGTGATAATACCCCTTGTGCAATGCGATGCTTTGGGCAATATGCTCTATAAGTCCGCTTTCTAAGAACCTTCCTTGCTGCACAAAAAGGTTATCAGCCGTAACGCTCAGCCCTGTTACACCTGTAGTAGGGGTATATTCCCAAAGCGCATCTATCATTACTATTGGCGAACGTTGTGGGATAAGGCTTAATACACTGGCAATATCAGTAATAGGTAATTCCATAAACGTTTGAATATTAAAGATTATACAACTCTTAAAAAAGCATAGGAGTATGAAAATCTACCACTTTCAGGTACTGATAGTAGTATGGTATCACCCGTTTTGAGTTTGCCGGATTGCATTAGAGCTTCCAACATCAAGTAAGCAGATGCAGAGCCTACATTGCCTACTTCAGGCAGGTTTATAAACCAACGTTCCAGTGGAATATCAATACCCACTCCCTTGAGTGCCTCATACAAGCGTTCTTTGAAGTAACAAGACGATATATGCGGCAGAAAATAGGTAATATCCTCAGCTACAAGCTGGTGTTTGTGTAAGGTAGCACGCATACTTTCAGCTCCTTTCACCAATATATTTTCATTGAGCAGCTTTACATCTTGCTTGATAGCAAAAACAGACTCTTGTAGCCACGCCTCAGCGGTGTATTCACTCCATCCCTTCAAGCTGCCATCATCTAACTTATCTCCTCCTGCATACATACAAGCCTCTAACTGATGCGCATACGAATAAGCATCCATCCACTCTATAAGCAAAGCCCCTTCACGAGGTTTGTTTTCCAATAAAAATGCACCTGCACCATCCGACAGCATAAAGCGCAAGAAATCTTTCTTAAAAGCGATGACAGGTTGCGCTTCCAATTCGGCTAATAATTGTACTTCATTTTCGTATTTATCGGCACGCAACCACGCCGATACGCGTTCGGAACCCGTGCATACCGCATTGGCACTATTGCCCGATTTTACCGATAAATACCCAAACTTCAAGGCATTCATTCCCGAATTGCATACCCCCGATGAGGCATTCAGCTCTACCGAGTGCCCTCCTAAAAGCCCGTGTACCATTGCACTATGCGAAGGCAACAGCACATCAGGAGTAGAAGTGCCACACGAAAGCACTTCAATAACATCCCACGGCACATCACTGCTCATTAGGTTTTTTACAGCCAAAGCAGTAAGCTGAGCATTGCTATGAGTAGGATTACCCTCAGCATCAAGCGCATAATAACGCTTTAGAATACCATTATTGCGCAGCACAATACGCCGTGCCTTCGAGGCATTCTGATTGATAAGCCCTAAAAAAGACTCCATTTGCTCATTACCAATAGGGTCGTTAGGTAAATATTTACTTGCTTTTGTTATATAAACGTTCATAAAGCACTATTCAAAAATGTCATTAGTATTGATACTTAAGCTCGGGAATTTTACAGAATGAATGATTTTACCTTTCGCTACAGGTGCTAAACCTATATACCGATTGCCCTCCAATACAAATATATTCACTTCTTTATCTTCTGGGCGTACAATCCAATATTCACTTACGCCTACTTCCTCGTATAATCTGAATTTATCATCTATATCGCGTTTGGTATTACCAGGTGAAAGAATTTCAATCACAAGGTCTGGAGCACCCAAACAGCGTTTGCCATCAGCTAACTTTGCAGGGTCGCATACGATGCAAATATCAGGTTGTACTACCGTATCTTCTTTGCCCTCTTTGTTTTTTAACACCACATCAAAAGGAGCGTAAAACAATTTGCATTTTGTATGCTTAAAGAAAGGTGTAAGGCTAATGGTAAGGTTTCTAGAAATATCCTGATGCACAATAGAAGGAGCTGACATTTTGAAAATCCTCCCTTTCAAAATTTCCACTCGCTGTTTGAACTTCCACAAAATATAATCAGCATAAGTATATAAGCTGCTTGTGAAATCCAACTGATTGATATTAGTAATTTCCATAATCTTTAATTTTTTAATTATTAGTGATTATCCTCTTTACGTCCCGCTCCACTTTCCAAAAAAATAGCGGATACGTAAGCCAATACAGCAACCATACTATAGGCATCAGTACCCAAATAGCTATATATAAGTAGTAATGAAAGCACTTTAGCAACAGTTTGCGCTGTTTGCTACCATAAATCATTTTTGCCCATATTCCAAACAGGCGATTTGCCTTTTTTTCTGCCGAAATCAAAAAGCGCCTATAATGCACCCCTCCATTAGCAACTATTTCCTCTTGAAGCCCTGTGTAATTACCTGTTACTAAGTGAGCAGCAATAAGTTTGCCATATACACTCGCCCCTTGTATATCTTTGGCAGAAACTCCTGCTTTGGGGAAAACACCAAGATAACGCCTATTTTTATCCCCCGAAAAAAGCCATTGTACAATTGTGATAACGCTAATGTGATTGTGATGCCTATCCGTCAGAGCAATATTGCCCACTAAATGCGCTCCACAATCAGCCAAAAGCAGCTTAACCTTCTCTTGCGCCATAACCCACATATTTCGTGTACCCGATATAGTAATCACAGGCTTATCTCGCAATAACTTCCTGCCAGCCTCACTTCGTAAAAAAGAATTAATAGGAATGGAAGGCGATAAATACCACACTTGGTAACCCAAAATCACCAAATCGTAATTATCGGAAGGCAATTCAAAAGGTTGCAAAGGCTGTGCAATTTGCAAAAACGACTCAGGAAAAGCTCCAAAAAAAGCTTCATCTGTCCAAGGAAAAGGAAACCCCTCAATTGTATCAATAGCCAAATAATCTACAACAACACCCTCTATAGGCTGCAACAAACTATCTATAATCTCCTTTAGTTGCCCCGATTGGCTGTAATATACCACTAAAATACGCTTCACTGCTCCCAAAAATTAAAATAGTTAAACCACTGTAGCGGATACTTTCTAAGCATCTGCTCCATACTATCCGTATAAGCCTCCAATAGCGACTCAGCATCTGCTTTTTTCACCTCTGCTATCCGCGCATAAAGATGATAGTGCAAACCCTTTTCCTTCATTACATATACAAATACAACAGGCACTTTCAGTCGTGAAGCTATTACAAAAGGACCCGCAGGGAAAGTAGCTTCCGCACCCAATAAGCGCCCTTTTAGCGACCTTCCCCCCTCAAAATAACGATCCCCTGTAAAGCATACAATATTTTTATGAGCAATTACATCGTTTATTTCAAATATATGCGACATATCAGGTTTTACATAAATGTACTGATTCAACGACTTGCGCTCCGTTATACCCTCCAAATACTCCTTAATTACCGAACGCTCCATATCAGTAGTAATCGTACTAATTTGCAATTTTAGGTCTATCTTTCTGAAAAAAGGTTCAGCAATTTCAAAATTGCCAATATGAGCAGAAATCAAAACCCCACCTTGTTGCTCTTTTAGTAGTTTGAATAAAAGCTCCTGCCCGTCAAAATCAAAAGTAAATTTATGCTCTAATCCAGCTAAAATAGCAATTTTATCAATGATAATCTGTCCAAAAGTAAAGTAGCTTAAGTACAGCGAACCAATAGTTTTAGCCAACGAATACCCCAGCCTATGCCTAAAGTAATAGAACATAAAGCGGTTAGACTGCCATTCGGTGAGAAAGTAATAAAAAGCAACAAAAATCAGTAACGAATAAGCCGCATAAATACCCAAATGCCTCATCAAGAAAACAAAGATACGGTAGCCAAGTACCGTACCTTTTGATTTTCCTTGCCATTTGGTAGTTGTATTACTATTGTGCATTCACTTTTTCTTCTAAAATAGTATAAAAGTCAGCAAAAGTAACAATCTTTTTAAAATCGTTTTCTACCAACTTCACACCCAATTCTTCTTCAATAATTACTACCAAATCTACATAATCAAGGCTATCAAGCCCCAAGCCTTCACGAAAATCAGCTTCAGGACTTATTCGCGTAGCCTCCACCTCAAACTCTTCTACAAAAATACGAGTAGTAATTTCAATAATTTCTTGTTTGCTCATTCTCAATATTTATATATTTATTAGTCTCTATTCACTTGTTTTTACTTTTTCCCAAGTATCTTTCAGCCCTACAGTTTTGTTGAACACAAGGTTCCCCTTCTTGCTATCAGCATCTATGCAGAAATATCCAAGGCGTTGAAATTGTACTGTTTCGCCTACCTCAGCACTGCTTAGGCTCTGTTCTACGTAAGCAGTAACCACTTTCAGCGATTCGGGGTTGATATAGTTTAAGAAACTATCTTCTTGGCGGTCAGGTTCCGCTATAGTGAAAAGACGGTCGTACAGACGCGCTTCAGCAGCTACTGCGTGCTTTATCGATACCCAGTGCAGCGTACCTTTCACCTTACGCATACTCGCCTCTGTGCCACTACCGCTGCGGCTATCAGGGTCGTAAGAGCAATGTATTTCAGTGATATTGCCCTCAGCATCTTTCACCACACTCTCGGCTTTGATAATATACGCATTTTTTAGGCGCACTTCACCCCCCAACTTCAGTCTAAAGTATTTTTTATCAGCTTCTTCGCGGAAGTCATCACGCTCTATATACAGCTCTCGGCTAAAAGGCACTTTGCGGTAAGTCATAGGCGTTACTTCAGGGTTATTTTCAGCCTCCAACCACTCTTCTTGTCCTTCAGGATAGTTGGTAATCACTACCTTTACAGGGTCAAGCACTGCCATTACGCGATTAGCTTTCTTGTTGAGGTCTTCGCGTACACAAAACTCCAAAAGCGACACATCTATCAAGTTTTCGCGTTTAGCAATCCCAATAGTATCAGCAAATTTTCGTATAGATTCAGGAGTATAGCCACGCCTGCGCAATCCCGAAATAGTAGGCATACGAGGGTCGTCCCAGCCAGCTACATATTTTTCCGTAACCAATTGCAATAGCTTGCGCTTGCTCACAATCGTATGGCTCAAATTCCTCCTTGCAAACTCACGTTGTTTAGGTCGAGTAGTTCTTTTGCTTTGTTCAGGATGCGTTCCTCCCTCCCCTTGGGGGAGGGTAGGCGAGGGGATAACTTGGTCTAAAAACCAATCGTACAATTCCCTGTGAGGTAAGAACTCCAGCGTACAGAGCGAATGTGATATTTGTTCAAGATAATCACTTTCGCCGTGAGCCCAGTCATACATAGGGTAAATATGCCATTTATTACCCGTGCGGTGGTGCGAAGCATTCATAATGCGATAAATAATAGGGTCACGCATCAGCATATTAGGCGAAGCCATATCTATTTTGGCACGAAGCACATAAGTTCCATTGGCAAACTCACCATTTTTCATACGCTCAAACAGCGCAAGGTTTTCTTCAGGTGAAGTATTTCTATACGGACTATCACTGCCGGGTACAGTAGGCGTACCTTTTTGGGCAGCTATTTCTTCCGAAGTTTGTTTATCTACATAAGCTTTCCCTTGTTTTATGAGCATTACTGCCCAGTCATATAACTCTTGAAAATAGTCAGAAGCGTAGCATTCTTTATCCCATTGAAAACCCAGCCACTGCACATCGCGCCGAATAGCATCTACATACTCCTGTTCCTCCTTGCTTGGGTTAGTATCGTCAAAACGAAGGTTTACAGGAGCATTGTATCGCAATCCAAGTCCAAAATTTAAGCAAATAGAACTTGCGTGCCCCAAGTGCAAGTACCCATTAGGTTCGGGTGGAAAGCGAAAACGCAAAGCATTGGCGGGGAAGCCCCCAGCAAGGTCTTCTTCAATAATATTTTCTATAAAGTTATTAGCGCGTTGTTCTTTTATTTCTTCGGTCATTTTTAGTATATGTGTTAGTCGTTAGAAATCGTCATCAAATCGAGGAACATTTGTCGTACCTCCTCATTTTCATCATTTTTAGAAATATATTGAAACCCAAATCTTTCATAAAAAGGAAAAGCTTGTCGATAAGCATCTACTGTTATCAACCGACAAGCTTGATTTTTATTAAAAGCGATGCAATCACTTATTATATTTTGAAGTATCATACTCCCCAAGCCTTTGCCTTTGTAAGATTTATCAATCCCCAAACGACCAATTTTCAATGATATGGTCGTCTGTGAGCAACAAAACAGTAAAATTTTCAGAATTACTTGTTTTCACTTTTTTCTTCTTCTTTTTTGAAAAATGATTTAAAATATTTAGCACTTTCCTCTATTTTTTTACGACTGAGTACGATGCCTTTTTCTTTTAGATATTGAGGATAAGTCTCTAATTTTATTAAAAAATCAATAGCGTCTTGCCCTTCAAGTACCGGAGTAGGTTGTATTTCTCTTGCCATAATATTTAAATGTTATCAATTAGGGGATTACCCCCCTCTTTACAAAGTGCAAAGGTAGTAATAATTTAGTGAATTAGCAAATAAAATCTATTTCCTCTCATTACTGCCAATTCAAAATTCAGAGTTCAAAACTTCATCGAACGATAGCTGAAGATAAGGGGAAGATAAGGGGAAGGTAAGGGGAAGATAAGCGAAGGAAAGTTGGCGAGTATGTAACGAACCTTTATTGTGTGTCGGGGACAGCTTTGCCCAAGATAATAGCCGCAGCCATTGCTACATTCAGGCTTTCGGTGCGTTGGTGTTTGCTAAAGCGCGGAATATACAATGAACTATTGCCCAAAGCAGCTACTTCAGCACTTACTCCATTAGCCTCATTACCCAAAACAACGATAAAATCATCAGGAAAAGAAGTGCTGTACAACCCCGAACCATTCTTAACATCTGTTACATAAACCGACATACTAGTAGTTGCCAAAAAGCCTGCCAAATCAAGGTAATGCACCGCTACACGTGTGAGCGAACCCATAGAGGCTTGCACTACCTTAGGATTGTAACAATCTACCGTACCATAGCTACAAAGGAGCGTTTCCACCCCAAACCAATCGCATAGCCTGATAATAGTACCCAAATTGCCAGGGTCTTGTATATTGTCTAAAGCAACGATTACTCCTTCTTGCAAAATACCCTTATGTTTGGGTTGCCGAAAAACAGCTAAGCCCTCATCAGGATTTTGCAATCCACTAACCTTACGAAGTTCATCTTTGCTTACCAAGGTAACAGGGCAATCAGCAGGCATACTACTAAAAACATCAGTTCCCAGCAAGAGTTGCGGCTCGTAGCCGGCTTGCAGGAACTCAAGGATACTTTTTTTACCCTCTACAACAAAAAGCTGCAACTCATTACGATATTTTTTTTGTTGTAGTTTTTGTATAAGTTTAATTTGATTTTTGCTAAGCATAAAAAGAAATTGAGTGATAGATTGCAAAGATAATTATTTTTTTGTATTTTTGCCTTAAAATTAAAGCTACTTTTATAATCTGTTTTAAATAAAGAAGATAAGGGAATTATGAATTTTGAATTATGAATTTTGAATTGTGGGAGCTATGGGAGCAATGAGAGCAATGAGAGCAATGAGAGCAATGGGAGTAATGTGAATTATGAATTTTGAATTGGGCACAAGCTGCAAGCTTGCGCCAGAGGAATCCTCACCCCCGTTCCCCCTCTCCAAAAGAGAGGGGGGCAGTGCGCAGTAGTGCTGTGTGGGGGATGTAAAGAGAATTATGAATTGGGCACAGGCTGCAAGCTTGCGCTAGCGGGGGGGGGTGAAAGCACAGGCACGAGTTCTAAAAATAATGTTCATCTATACTATGAATAATACTTTATAAAAATATTACAATGGAAAAGAAATGGATATGTTGTACAACAGAAGAGTTAGGTGAGAGTTGGGAAGTGTTAGCAGATGAAAAAGAAAAAAATAATCCTAATTTTCTAATCAGCAAAAAAGGAAATAGAGCTATTATGAAATTTGTTTATGATACAACAGATTATGTTTTGGTTACTATATTACCTGCTGCTAAAATCAGAGAATTTGAAAAGAATTATACAGAAAAAGATCTTTTTCATATAAAACTATCCTTAATTAATGGAGACCAATGGTTTGCACTTTCTAAATGTAAATTTAAAAAGGAAGAAGCTATAAAATTAGCAAGTCTTTTTATTGGATTAACAAAACATCAGGCAGAGCGAGTGTGGATTTCTAAAAAATTAGGTGATTTGAATACAAATATCTTGTGTCATTCCTATTAGAAATTCAATGTATTAGTTGTTTTTCCAAGCTTAATTGATAAGAAGGCGAACAAGACCTTTATGGCAACTCCCGACAAGGTTTTGCTAAAGAGAATTTTAGGTGTCCTTTTAAATACCAAGGACAGTACTATGATAGCGAGGTTGAACTCTGCTACAATAGGTTTAGGTATTATCACCCTGAGACGGGGAGGTATGTAAGTGAAGACCCTATTAAACTCTTGGGTGGGTTTAATGTGTTTGCTTATGTTAGTGATACGAATGCGTGGGTGGATTTGCTGGGGTTATCAAGCTGGTGGTATTACGCACGAAAATTTCATGATGATGAAGCCACTAAAATTTTTGGAGAAGGAAAAGGAAAAAGGTTAAAAGATAGAGTTTATGATAAGGAATACGATGGTAAAGATATAGAGTTTAAATCAGCTAATTTTAAAAGAGAGAGGACTCAAAGCGAGATTGATCATATGAATAAGCAAATAGATAAGGATATTAAGTACAAACAATCTGGAGAAGCAAACCCTCATTGGTACTTTCTTAATGACCCAAAAGGAGTACCAGATATGGAACCAATCTTAAAAAGATTAAAAGATAATGGTATTGAATATTCAAGTGGTTCTACTTATAACAATAATAAATAGTTATTATATTATGTTAGATTCTCAATTAATACTTAAAAAATTCACACTTTTAATAAATTCATTCGGTTTTAAAACAGCTAAAAGGTTTTGGCATAAAAATATGGTATCCTTTATAAAACGTTTAGATGATATTTATTATTGTTACATTATTATAGATGCCTATAAAAATAATCCCGTTGAGGTTTTTAGAATAAATCTTTGGGTTGGACCTATTTGTTTTCCTGATGACAGTTTGAGTAGTCTCTCTGCTAACATTAAGTTAGAGATATCTAAGGCTAATACGATGACCGATATATTTTTGGAAGCAAGTGAGAAAAAAATTAGAAATCTTATTGAAACAGATGTTGTAAATACTCTTATTAATTTTTCTAAGAGAGAGATAGATTCACCTTCTATAAAGAATCATAGATATGAAGTATACACGAAATATTTACTACCTTTTTTTCTAAACACTATCAGAAAAGCAGATGGTAATGTTTTTCTGTTAAAAAATAAAAATATCCGAGAAGAAATTATTAAAGATTTATTCAATAATTTAGAAGGGGAAAATAAAGAATATTTTGATAGATTTACACTGCCAACTACAATAGAATATATATCAGATTATTGTTATCTCTACACAATATAGATAGGCTCTACTAAAATTTTTGTGGCACAATTCGTGTGTACTGTGTACGACTATAGTACAGTTATAGATGAACATCTTTTTGAATATTGATAGGTAAGCATCTATCACAAAAACTTTGCTAACTATAACTCTCTAACCAAAACACCCTACAAAATATTTCAAAAATAATTTTGTGGATTAGAAGAATTATAGTATTTTTACCTCACAGGGGTGTATGAGTACCACACAGGCAAAATATGCGAGTACTCAAAGCGGGGTGTATAGTGGGAATATCACCATTGTTCACTGTACTCTATACACTATGCACTAATAAAGAGCCTACAACCAAGAAGGCGAGCTAATATGGGAACGCGAACAAGACCTCTATGGCAACTCCCGTCAAGGTTTTGCCAAAGAAAACTTTAGGTGTCCATTCAAGTACCAAGGACAATATTACGATCCCGAAATAGAGTTATGCTACAATAGGTTTAGGTATTACTACCCTGAAACGGGACGATATATAAGTGAAGACCCGATAGGATTCTTATCTGGAGAACCTAATTTCTTTGCGTATGTCAGTGATACGAATGCGTGGGTGGATGTATTGGGGTTAGATTTTTTAAAGATTTAAACCATACAGGAGATGGTCACCACATGTTTCCTCGTGCTTTAGGAGATAAATTAGGTATTAGAGATATAATAGAAGATGTTAAGTGGTATCCTACAGAAACTAAAAATACGGCTTCATTACATAAAGCACTACATGACAAATTAAAAGAAGCAGGAATACCCTTCCATCCTAAACGAGATAATTACACAGGAAGTATAGATGATGCTCTTAATGCAATGGATATAGCATATAAGGACTTTGATAGAGATGGTTTTCTAATGATTGATGGCAAAAAGCATCCAGACTTGTCCCCCGCTGAAGCAATGAAAAAAATTAGAGAGCATATAGAAAATGAATTGAGAAAAAGAAATAAATACAACAAATGATCAATACGGACAAATTTATAGATGCAATGGGATATGGAATGGCTTTGTTATCTCCTTCCCTTTTTGAAGATTATAGAAAGAAATTTAATATAAGGACAAAAAAAATGCTTTCTTTTTTTGATAAACATAATGATGTGTTTTATAATTTTATAGACAGAGGATTATTTCTTCCTTTAAATAATATAGGTGCATATCCTTATAAAATATTTTTTTCTTTAGGAGAAATAGAATTGCCAAAAGGCTGGGAAATTATTGATAAATGGGAACCATTTAACCTTGAAATTGCTGATAATACTCTTTGGGCTTTCAGTTTTGAACAGATGCAGAATTGGGACTATAATAAATTAGTTAATATCGAAGAAATTGAAAATAATAATTATATAATAGAAGATAAAAGTAAAATACCATATAAGGGATTAAAGTATGTTATCCCTAATGGGAAATATATTGTAGAAGTAATTGGTATTAGAAATTTCAATTATAAACGTTATTATAGTTTTGGATTTATTTTTAATTTAATTTTTGTCAATAGTTTTATAAAACCCATTGATTCATCTCAGGTTGATTATTCAAAATTATTTGAAAATTAGGAGAATTGATTCCTCAAATTCTATTAAGAAGTACAGTTTTGAGATATGATTTTTGAAGCAGGCTCTTTTGTGCCCTGCGGAAAGATCTCCAATGGCAAGCATTACTCCATCATCACCGACCACTTAGGCACGCCCATAGAAGCCT
>NZ_KB291310.1:6520-8799 GCF_000318275.2 Capnocytophaga sp. oral taxon 332 str. F0381 | reverse complement strand
ACCCTGAGACGGGGAGGTATATAAGTGAAGACCCGATAAGATTCTTATCTGGGGAGCCTAACTTTTTTGCTTATGTGGGGGATAGTAATGCTTGGGTGGATGTTTGGGGATTATTAGCTGATTTCATTGTAACTCCAGAAGGGACAATAGTAGCTACAAATTCAGATTTAAATTTAGTGAGTACAACTGATGATAAAAGTTGGTTTCAGATACACTTTTCACATGAACATGATGGATTGAAGCCTCATACTCACTATCCAGAAAAAAATGATAAAAACACAAATAGAAGATATAGAGAAACAACAGCTGATGATATAAATTTTGCTAATAAAATGCTAAAAGAAAATAAATTAAGACATAGAAATGGTCGAAAAGATAAAGGAGGTTATAGATGAGCCAATTTATACTGTTTAAGAATAGAATAGAAACTGAAGAATTTTCAAAAATAGAAGATCCTTTTTTAAAAAAATACGCAAATATTTTTTTTAACACTTCTTCTGATATATTTACAATTAATCATTTTGATGATATTTGTACATTTTCACAAAAACAAATTAATGATGGTATATCCATCTATGATACAAAACTGTATGATTTATTAATTAGATTAAAAAATGATGAACTTTATTTTTGGTATGCTTCTTATTTTGATGACTTAGATCTTATAACAAATTTTACAGATCTGATTAACTCTATAGAAGAAGCACTCATTAATTTCAATGCTGAGATATATATACACTATAGACCAGAGAATATAAAAAGTTTTTAAAATACGCCCATAGAAGCCTATAACCAAGAAGGCGAGTTGATATGGGAACGTGAACAAGACCTCTATGGCAACTCTCGTCAAGGTTTTGCCAAAGAAAACTTCAGATGTCCATTCAAGTATCAAGGGCAGTACTACGACCCTGAAATTGAACTCTGTTATAATAGGTTTAGGTATTATCACCCTGAGACGGGACGGTATATCTCAGAAGATCCTATTAAACTCTTAGGTGGGTTTAATGTGTTTGCTTATGTGGGGGATACTAACGTATTGACAGATGTTTTTGGGTTAAGTAAGAATTCTTATAATAGAAAAAAAGAAGTTGATAGAAGTTTATATGAGAGAAGAGAGCAAAATAAAGGAGATGTTACCTTTAGGGCAAAAAGAGCTGCAAAGAGAGAAACTATGAGAAGAAAAAATATTCCTATTAGTTTAATGTCTTCAACTAGCTTAAGTAAGGATGCGAGCGATACAAGAAAATTACCTAAGGACAGAGAGAATGAGAGATTTTTAAAGGAAACTCTTTATGATACAAATGGTAAAGTATTAGGAGAGTTATCTTTACATCAAGATGGACATATTTTTGATGATCAGAAAAAGTATGAGGAGAGGCATTATCATGATGAAGCTGGCTCTCATATTAGTTTTGAAAATGGTAGTATTAGAAGTACAAATCCAATGAAAAATGAAAAAAAAATATGATCGATTTTTTAAATAAAATAGAAACAAAATATTATTGTAGTTTTCATAACATTTCTGATTTGGAGATATTATTTGAGAATTTTATATTTTTTGCTTTTTTTAGGCATTCAGAATATTATAAAATTCCTTATGGTGATAATATCAATCCTAAAATCATTGAATATAAAAGTGCATTCAAAAATATTGGTATAGAGATCAGACATCCAAAAACAATTATAAAGAAAAAGTTGGTTTTAGGTAGAGAAATAGTATATTTTGATTTCCTCAAAGTACCATATGAAGATATTTCAAATAATATTTACCCCTTATCTAATATGAATAATATAGCTATTATACTTAAAAAAAACAATATAGATGATAATGATGATACTCTTTTTAATTTTTTAGAAGATGAAGTTATAGGTTATTTTTCTAAAAAAAACGGATTATCTTATTTTATTGATTATATTGATAAGATAATATCATTAAATTATTCTGTACCTATTTTTATTAAGGATTTAGAAGAAAATATAAAAGTTATGATTATATCAAATAAGTATATAAATAGTAATATAGAAATCCACTCATTCAATAATAGTAGATATAATTCAATTTTTAAAGCATCTTTTGAAGATATTAGTTATTTTAGAAGATATTAGAATTTTTGTCTTTTAAAAGAGACTTATTCTAAAAATGATAAAAGTAAAAACTCTGGTAGTTTAGTTATGAATGATTGGGTAAACCACCCTTGCACGAATGGAAAGAAACCTTTGAGTTCAATTACAGCACAGGATTATATGAGCACAGTCCCACCACTTGGATTTTTGAAGCA
>NZ_KB291310.1:0-6500 GCF_000318275.2 Capnocytophaga sp. oral taxon 332 str. F0381 | reverse complement strand
TGCCTTGTGGAAAGATTGTAAATGGCAAACATTATTCCATCATCACCGACCATTTAGGCACGCCCATAGAAGCCTATAACCAAGAGGGCGAGCAGATATGGGAACGCGAACAAGACCTCTAAACCACCTTGCCCGTGCGGCTCGCACCAAAAGAGAATTTTAGGTGTCCGTTCAAATACCAAGGACAATACTATGATAGCGAGGTTGAGCTGTGCTACAATAGGTTTAGGTATTACCACCCCGAGACAGGAAGGTATATCTCAGAAGACCCTATTAAACTCTTAGGTGGGTTTAATGTGTTTGCGTATGTGGGGGATAGTAATGCGTGGTGGATTTGCTGGGGCTAATAATTTTACAACAAGTTCCATATGATAATCACCCTCTATCTGATAGAGTAGAAGATTTCAGAAGAGAAAATCCTGAAATTTCAGGAGGAAGAAATGTTGCAGTAGCTGAATTAAATAATGGAGATATTATTATAACTCACTCTGATAGATATGGGCATTTTGAAAAATATTTATTAGAGGAATTAGAAAAAAGAAATGCTTTAAATGATGTAAGGCATCTTTATACAGAATTGGAGCCATGTTCTGGTCATGGAATGCCTAATTGTTATGGTAAATTAGATGATAAATTACCTAAAGATCAAATTGTAATGTTTAGTTATCCTTATCCTATATCAGACAAAACTCAAGAGAACAAAAAAGCAAATCAATATCATAACTCATAATTATTTATTTTAAAATGAAGTGTGAAAAAATAGAATTAGGAATTACAGATATTACTAAAGCAAAATTCCTTAATGAACATCTCGTTGCCAATATTAATAACAATACTATTACTATTTTAGATGTTATTGAAGCTAAAGTAATAAAAACTATTAGGGACTTACCTTTTCAATATATATCTGATATATTGTTAGTAGATAATAAACTCTATATAGTAGGTATGGGTATCGATTTTCTAATTTACAATTTAGAAACAAATCAATATTCTAAAATAGTTTTATCTCATACAAATAAAATAGAAGGATCTGCAATTTTAATACTAAATGATTACTTTCTGATAGCAGATGATATTTCTGAAACTATCAAAATATATGATAAACATTTTAGTTATGTTTATCATTTTAGAGTAGGATATGGTGTTAAGCAAATCTATTTTGACAGAGAACTTAATCTCCTTATTATTTGTATTTGTGAATCAGAAGATACAGGTTTTCTATTATTTTATAAAGTTGAAGGAATAAATATTATTCCATACAATATACAAATAAGAACCTTTTTTGCCATAAGTGGAATCATAATAGATAAAACATCTGATAAACTTATTATTTATGGAGGGTATCCACCGCTTAATATCCAAATACATAAGTACTCTAACTTAGAGTTTAATAAAGAATTAGTGTTAAATGAAGATTACACTAATGATGTCTTTGGTGTTAATATAAGTGAATCATTCAATATAACTTGTTGCTTATTTGGTAATAATTATCTTCTTTATCCATATAGTGGAGGAGAAGTAATGCTAATCGACTTAATAAATAATACAGTAAAATCTATTTATAACAAAGATGAAATCTATATTTTCTCGTATATAGTTGATAATAAGATTCTTTGTATTTCAAGAGAGGGAGTAGCTACCTATATAAATTGTTATTTAGAAAAATCTTTGAATAAAAATATTGAAAATACAATAAATAAAGGATTTCCATTTCCTCAAGTAGTTGAGGAAAAATCATTCACTTTTAGATATAGCATTGAACCTGAAGAGAATTACATATATTTAAAAAGAATATCATAAAACACCTATTATAAAATCACATTTTAAAGACTATTCTATCTGATGTATATTACTTTGTCTAAAAACGACCAAATATTAAGAGTTATCCATAACTAATATTGGCCTTTCTTATTTTATAGGTAAATAGATGTTTAATTAGTAAAGCTGTCTTGTTTATAAAAATGGTTAAATTGCTTATCTTAACGACTTCGGAGTTCTGCATTCTGCGCTCCCTTGCGCACAAGTAGTTTTGAGCAGCTGAAAACCTTTTCAGCTGCTCAAAACACACCAAGCATTTTAGCCGCACCACCACCCACTTTTTGTGGAGTGGCAATGTGCCGCTGCACGAATGGAAAGAGACCTTTGAGTTCAATTACAACACAGGTTTATATGATTTAGGTACTGAGCACAGTCCCACCACTTGGATTTTTGAAGCAGGCTCTTTTGTGCCTTGTGGAAAGATTGTAAATGGCAAACATTACTCTATTATCACCGACCACTTAGGCACGCCCATAGAAGCCTACAACCAAGAAGGCGAACTGATATGGGAACGCGAGCAAGACCTTTATGGCAACTCCCGTCAAGGTTTTGCTAAAGAGAATTTTAGGTGTCCGTTCAAGTACCAAGGGCAGTACTATGATAGCGAGGTTGAACTCTGCTACAATAGGTTTAGGTATTATCATCCTGAAACGGGGAGGTATATCTCTGAAGACCCGATTAAACTCTTAGGCGGATTTAATGTGTTTGCTTATGTAGGGGATACGAATGCATGGGTGGATATATTCGGGTTGAGTTATGAGGAGGTTCGTGAAGTACAAAAAGGGGGAAAAATAAGAGTATGCTGTGATCAAAAGAAAAGATGGTAAGAGATATTTAGTGTCTGGAGATAGACTATCATTAGATTTAGTCAATGATGGAAAAGGACAATCTAAACAATATGTTTTTCATAATGGTCTCAGGACAACAATATATAGAGGGACTGATAGTAGTGCAGATGTTACCATACAAGCTAATGATTAATTTTTTAATTTAGAAATATGATTTTAATTGAAGGACAAAAAATATACTGCAAAGGTTGTGGTAAGATAATCGAAAATATTTATGATTCTTGTATACTTTTAAATATTGAAGCAAATGAAAAATCACCTCTTTATTGTCTTAATGAAGCTATTTTTCACCGAGATTGCTACAATAACTATCCATTAAGAAATATGTATGAAAAAAGAGTTGCTGAATTAGAAAAACTTTCTTCTTTAAATAATTTTGATTATATTTCTAAAGAAGAACTCTCTTTGGAGAAAATAGGGCATCCCGATAATTTAATAAGAGTTCCTTTTTTAACAGAAGATTATAACTCACCTTTATATGAGTATAATTGTATATCTTTAAATAAAAAGAATTTAGATAAATGGAGGAATTACAAAATATTTCTAAAACTCATAGATAATTTAAATAAAAGTGATGAATGGAGGGGAAAAGCATTGTCTTTTTTAATGTCTCAGTTAAACTCTCCTGTTAAACCTGACATTTTAAGATAGTTTTTTATCACCGACCACTTAGGTACCCCCATAGAAGCCTACAACCAAGAAGGTGAGCTGATATGGGAACGCGAACAAGACCGCTAAACCACCTTGCCCGTGCGGCTCGCACCAAAAGAGAATTTTAGGTGTCCTTTTAAATACCAAGGGCAGTACTATGATAGTGAGGTTGAGTTGTGCTACAATAGGTTTAGGTATTATCACCCTGAGACGGGGAGGTATATAAGTGAAGACCCTATTAAACTCTTAGGTGGGTTTAATGTGTTTGCTTATGTAAGTGATAGTAATGCTTGGGTGGATTTGCTGGGGTTGGATTCTGAAAATATATATTTTGATGATTTCAACCAAGCAATGTTTGGTACAAAAGACAAACATGGAAAAAAGCAAAAGGAAGGTGCACTTGATTGGCTATTAAAAAGAGGTTTTAAAGCAGATATTCAAAATATTAGTAGGGTTAAAGTTATTGGAGAACCTCATGGAATGAAGACGGCTGATGGAAAAGTTGGATTTAGAATTGAGTTTGATGAGAAGGTTGGGGCACATATAAATGTATTTGATAAAAAAGAGAAGGATACTCCTCATTTTATTTTTAAAGCCAGCGAAAAAACTGTAAAAAAATACAAAAACGTTATAGGAAATAAATGAAAAATTATTATGATATAGAATTACATAGGGAATTATCTAAAATTCTGAAGAATGACTTTGTTGTAGATGATATTTATCCATATTTTGATAAGATGAATAAGTTATTTCCAGTAAAATTTGATAGATATCATTTAGAAAAACTACATAACTATGAAATATTAAGATGGGATGGAATAAATTATGATGATCTTTCTTTATTTATTCATAATGTTATAAAAGAAAATAGAATTAATGAAGAGGAAATTGTTATATATTTAGGAGATAATCTGACTGATTATGCTTATATTTTTTTATTAAGAGATTTAAATAAGATAATACATAAATTACTTAGTATTCCTGAACAACATTATATTATTAATAGTAATATGTCTTGGTGTATTTTTATATCCCTTGAAAATGATGTTGAATTCGCAAGAACTATGTAATCTTTAACCTATAATAAGAAAAAATATGCACGCCCATAGAAGCCTATAACCAAGAAGGTGAGCTGATATGGGAACGCGAACAAGACCGCTAAACCACCTTGCCCGTGCGGCTCGCACCAAAAGAGAATTTTAGGTGTCCGTTAAATACCAAGGGCAGTACTATGACAATGAGGTTGAGTTGTGCTACAATAGGTTTAGGTATTATCACCCTGAGACGGGGAGGTATATAAGTGAAGACCCTATTAAACTCTTAGGTGGGTTTAATATATTTGCTTATGTTAGTGATACGAATTAGTGGTTGGATGTATTGGAACTTGTTTCTTTATCTTATAGTCCTGCTAAATATAAGCAAGAATGGGATAAAGCAAGGAAATCATATTGGTTAGAACAACTAGAAAGAAATCCTAATAGATTTTCTCCCAAAAATAAAGAGAGAATAGAAAAGGGACTTTCTCCTCAAATTGAAATAGAAATAGAGCATAAAGCAACTGGAAAAACAATGGTTGTATATCTGTTTCTATGGAATTAGAGCATACATATTTAAAACAAAGAGGCAAATCATTTAAAGCACATGAGTTTTGGAACCTAACAGAAGCTACTCCTTGGGGGCATGCCTCTATGGATAAATATAGACATATTAGTAAAAAATATAAAATAATAAAGGTTATAAAAGGAATGAGTACATTTTGAAAATTAATAAATCATATTTATGGATATAAAAGAAATTGTTGATAGTCAGGAATATATAGATATAGTAATGTCTATTTTAGAAATAACTGGAGAAAAACTAACTGAGAGAAATTTAATGAGTGATCAATATCTAAGAGAAGATATAAAAAAAGCTGCAATAGAAGGAGAAGTGTTATATAATTTCTTAAAAGATAACAAACTAATGATCATTAAATACGCTATTTGCCGGCAGCAGTATAATTCTTTTAAAAAAGATATATCAGAATTGGAAGATGATGATTTTAAAGTAGTTAAATATTTAGGACTTAATCCTACTTTCTTAGCATACTATACTATTGAATTAATTTTATTATATAAAGGAAAGAAGGTTTTGAAAGACTATTTAAAAAAAAGAGATATGTCTGTAAATGATGTTTTGAAAAATATTCAAAATGCTTATAATGCATCATTAGAGTATACTTTTAAAAGAATAAAAAGATAGATAGATGGATAATATAGATAATTATGACAAAGCTACCAACTTATTATTTGAATATGAAAAATTATACTTTACTTCCCCTGACGAAGCTTTAAAAAAGATGGTAGACCTATATCCTATAGCAGATGAAGCTTTTAATCATACTGTAACAGATGCTATACACCTTTGGTTGTTAGATCATATATCTCCAGATGTAAAATCATATATACGAGATATACTATCAAAGGAAGGAGATCCTGATTTTAGAAAAATCTATAGTGCTTGGTTAAATTGGAAATCTTGAAATAGTTAAAGATACAACAAGAGCTATAAGATTACAGAAGATAAACAAGGATAGTGCCGCGCGGGCGCAAAGCAGCAGTATGTGAGCCGCTTAAAGAAATGGCACGGCTGGACGTTTAAATACGATGACGATGGCAACCTTATAGAGAAGTACAAAGGCGGCGGGGAATTGTGAATTGTCGGACGGGTGCGACAAGTGCGACAAGTGAGACAAATGGGATAGGTAGGACGGGGAGGGAATTTTGAATTATGAATTGGGCACAAGCTACAAGCTTGCGCCAGTGGGGTAAACTATACGAAAACATTATTTATTAAAATAAATCTCTTATGAGGAAAATATTATTATACATTGTAGTATTAACAATAAATCATATGATGGCACAAGAAAATAAAAATTCTTTAAAAGATACTATTATGTTCGAAAAATTTGATTTTAATCTATGGGATACAAGGTATAAAAACTTTGAAAAGGTTTCTGATAACAAGTATTCTGGATATTATAAGCTAAAAGACGGTAGTTATTTTCGTCCTTGTAATGGGAGTGATGGTTCTGTTTTTTATGTTGTAGTACCTTCCTTACCTGCCTATTATCATTATTTTTATGATTATTATGAAAATGGAAACCCTAAAGCCTATGGTAAATATGCAAGTATGCAAACA
>NZ_KB291309.1:0-47740 GCF_000318275.2 Capnocytophaga sp. oral taxon 332 str. F0381 | reverse complement strand
TGACAAACTAGCAGAACATCATTTAAAGTTCGGAAGTGTTTGTATTTCAATATTTTACAATTGAAATCAATGCTTTTTGGCTCATTATTGGTTCATTTTTAGTATTCTCCTAATAATTATCAAGTGTGCTTAGTAGCCGTTCTTTATAGGTGTAGATGTTGTCTAAATCATCTATCTGAACGCGCTCGGAACTGTCTTTGCCTTTATCAAAAAACTCTATGTATTTTTTGTTGCCATTGAAATGTAGGCGACAAATAGGCTTGCGATTATTATCGTCTAACAATATACCAAAATAGGATATGGTATCACGATAGGCTATTCGGTGGGCGGGTAGCCTTTCACGCAATATGGCTTTTACTATTTGATAGGCTTCAATCTCTTCTTCGGTGGTTACTATCTTGATTTCTTCGGTTTCTTCTTCTGGACCTTGTGGAGCGGTTTCGGCTGTTGCTGGTTGCTTAGTTTCTTCTATGTTTAAGGCTGTTTTCAAGCGGGCATTGATTGTGTCATTGAAATAGGAGGTCATCGCTCGTTTTAGATAGCCTGTGAATGTTTCGAGGCGATTGGCATTGATTTGCTTTTCAAAGAAACGGCGTGCCAGCAGCTTGATGAAGTCATCGGAGGGCTCTTGTATTTCTTTTTCAAATTCATTGCGAAAGGCGCGCACGTATTTGAGGGCTTCGGCACTTTCTAAGATGTTATCGAGGCTGAATGTGGCTTTGGTGAATTTTACGAGCTCTTTAATGGTGCTGTCTTTTAGGTTGGCTAAATTGACGGTTAGGAATGGATTGTTATCCATTACGTTTGGCTTTTCAAGGTCGGTAAAGAAATTGTATACTATGCCGTTGGTGATGATAGCGAAACGGGTGTCGGTTACGTGGTAGTAGCGGTGGAGTTGTGAGGTGTAGGCTTCTACGTTCTCTTTCCAATGTTTGCATTCTACGATTAGGATAACTTGATCGTCTTTCTTGATTACGTAATCTACTTTTTCGCCTTTTTTGGTCCCGATGTCGGCGACAAATTCGGGTATTACTTCGGTGGGATTGAATACATCGTAACCGAGTATTTGCAGAAATGGCATTATGAAGGCGTTTTTGGTTGCCTCCTCTGTTTTTATCTGGTCTTTAAGACTTTCCACTCGGCTGTAAAGTTGTTCGAGTTTGGTTTTTAGTTCTACTTCTATTTCCATTGTTTTTCTATATTATTGGTTAAACTTGGTCTTCGGTTTGTCTTCGCTTAGTGTTCGCTTAGTGTTCGGTGTAGGTGTATTTTTCCTGTTTTTACTCTTTTAGTATTTCGACTAATTTATTATATACATCAGGGTTTTGTAAGTCGTTCCAATATATTTTTTCGTACTTATATCTATCAAAGGCGTCTTTCTTTTGGTATATGATAAGTCCGTATTTATCGCAAATGATGATGGTTTGGCTTTCTAACAGGTTTGCGTAGGAACGGGCTTGTTTGAATGCTTCTTCTATTTCTTTATTGGTTTTTAGATAGTATTTTGCTTCTATGAGTATTTTCGCTTTTTCGTATCCTTTTTTGTTGTCGTAATGTAGGGCGTAATCGGGATATATTTTGCTTCCTCGTCCTGCTCTTATGGGTAGTTGTCGGATATAGTTTTTGTGCTCGGTGTAGCCGATTTGGTTTAGATAATACTCTAATAGTTTCACTTCTACATCTCGCTCGTTGTGTAATTCAACTCCTTTTGGTGGTTCGGGTGCGTGTGGGGTGGGTAGGTTGGTGGTATCGAAGCCTTTGTTTTGCATTAGGTATAGGAGGCGTGTGTAATCGTCATTTGAGATCGCCCAGCCGTTTACGCCTTGAAATTTTTTGCGTATTAGTGGGTGTTTTGCGAAGTACTCATCGGCTTCTAATTCTTTTAGGGTGATGTGGGGTACTTCTATTTCGTTCCCTATATAGGAATTAGCATAATAATAGAAAAATGGGTCGATAACTCCGTCTGTTTGGGCTCTCCAAATGTGTGTAATGGCACTAATGGGTGAGGTTTCATAATGTACTAAAATGTCGCCTCGTTTAGTTTCGGGGTTTGCTTGCCAAAATTTTTCTTCTTCTATACGTTCTTCTTCGGCGATTAATCCGCCTATAAACCACGCTTGGGTGGGTTGGGGCATTGGTGGGAGTGTTTTATCGATATAGTTGGGGGCAAAGTCGTATAGGAATGCGCACAGCTCGTTGGGTGTTAGGTTATTTTCTACTCTGAATTTATAAAACACTTCGCACAGCTCAATATAATACATACAGCGGGCACGATAGTCGCTCTTTTTAGGCATTTTGGGTAGCTCTATAGAAAAAGTATCTGCTATTTTATTGAGGTCGAAAAATCGGTATGTAAATAGGTATGGGAATGTATAATCATAGGCTATGGCATAGAAATAAAAGGATATTACTATATGAAAGATCAGAAAATACTTATAGTCTTTAGGGTCTATAATATAGCCTTTTTCGTTATTATCAAATATGAAATAAATGCCTTCGTCTAAGCAGGTTTCAAACTCTTTTCTTACTTCTGCAAACGTTTTAAAATCAAAGTTATTAGGATTTCTATCCAGTGAGCTGTCGCCTATTTGTTGCATTATGCTTTCATAGGCTCTTTTTTCAATCCATTTGCCGCAATTGGGGTTATATTTTTTGATTACTTCAACATCGTTCCAAAAAACGCTATAATATTCAAAGAAATCTATAGTATTTTTGCCGTTTTCGGATTGTTTGTATAAATCCCATACGTATTTTGATAGTTTCATATTGTTTTAGTTTTTGGGTTACATTCGTTCTTTATTGAAACTTCCTTTGACGGTAAAGAAGCATCGGATAATACTAAGGGGGTATTCACGGGGTTCGTATTTAGGGTTTTCACTTGCTAATATTACGTGATGTTCATCAGAGCCTTTTTGTACGTACTTAATGTTTGTATCCCCATTATCAAATACAACCACGTAAGGGTGTCCAAATACTATATATGGAAATTCTACGGGCTTTATACCTATCATATCTCCTGATTTGTATTTTGGATACATACTATCACCATAAACGTTTATGAATATTACGTTGCTACCAAAATTGGGGATGAATATAGGAACACGTGTTTCTTCATTGTTGAATGTAGTGAGGTCAAATCCTGCGGAGGCATTGACTTCGGGGTAATAATATCCTGTTATTCTTCCTTTGGGTATTCCGATAGCGTTTTCTTGGAAATATTCTCTTGCTTCTTCTACATACTGGGTAAGGGTATATCTTTGTCTATCGGTTAATTGAGCATCTCCCCATTGAAATTCTTTGAGTACCTTTTGAGGAATACCTGTTTTTTCGTGTATATCAGTAAGGGTAAGGTCGTAGTTTTTACGTTCTTCCCTTAGAAATAGTGCTAATTCATCTTCTTCTTCCTCTTCTTCGTATTCGTCTTCTTCGGGGACTTTTTGTTCCTGCTGAGTGAGCATTGAGCCGTTGTTATTTTTTAACCATTCAGGATTTAAACCAAACTCATAAGCAAACTTTTCAAGGAAGCTATCTGTTAGATATTTTTCAAGTCCTTTTAAAGCTCGTGAAATAGTTTCCTCAGATATTCCCATTTTTTTAGAAATATCCTTTTGTGTCTTTATTATTTGTTCCCCTTTTAAATAAGCAACGGCTCTATCAAGTCTGTTTTTTTTATCAATAATATTGATATTTGGATTATTTTCCATACCTTTGCACTTTAAAATTAAACATTTGTTGTTATGAATTGTAATAAAGAAAAGCAAGCGTTTATACCTATGTCTGATGAATTATGGTCGGAGTTAAATAGTTATCCTCCTATTACCTACAATCCTCCTATTGCATATAGACCTCCTGTTATATATGTAACAAACAATGATGTAAATAACAACAAACAATCTAAAAAAGAAAAAGCGGTATATAGCCATTACAATAAAGGAAACGAACAAAAAAGCTACTGTTCTATATTATTGTTGCCTTCCTTATGCGTTCTTCTATGTATTGCAATTCTTTATTTTTTAAATCTTTTATAGGTTCAGATGATTTTATATTGTAAAAAATATCAAGCAATATAGATTGATTTATTAATTCCTGATATACAACTTTTTGCAAAGTTTCTTCCACCTCCTTTTGTTCCGCTTTAATTTCCGATTTAAATCTACTTGTGTCAATAACAGCCCAAATTTGAAAACCTACCAAAAAGGTAACAATTACCCCCATAACAGCGGTGGTAGCCCCAAAGCTATCCCACGTAAAAGGCTCTAATCTGCACCAAAATAACAGTAATGTAGCTATACTTATCAGTAGTGATAGCAGTGGTAATATATTTTTCTTCAAAAAATCTTTCATTATAATGATTTATTAATCAGTTAATTACAAAAATATAACAAATTAAATATCAAAATAATTGATATAAAACTTGCAATATCAAAAAAGTTGATATATCTTTGCGGCGTGAAAATGAAACGTTACTATTAACGTTGCAAAGATAATAAATAATATGAAATTAACAAGCACAGCAAGAAGTATTATTGTAAGTTGTATAACTGACTTCTCAATAGAGGTGAATAAGAAGCCTATAACTATTAGCCACTGGCTATATATGCGACCTTATATGTTTTTGAAGATAGAAAATTACACCCCTTTAAAAAAATTCGCTAAAACTGACAATATAGATGATTTGTTTGAGTTTGAGAGCGAAAATGAAAAAGAAACACTACTTAATAAGTATAGAACGTTGAATTATGAAGACAAGACAAGTTATACCGCTTAATGTTACTGCCGAAGAGTTTTGCAACGCTCTGGGGCTACCTCGTAGGGCTGACCTTATGATGCAACTTAGAGACTTACAACTTGTGAAGTTCTTTAAGGTGGGTAATAAGCACTTATACCCTCGTACTTATATAGATAAAGTACAAAATATGTTATTAGAGGGTAAGATACAGATACGAACCGATAAAGGCGAATATTACGTAATTATGAAGTAAAAAAGCGGCACTATCCCAGCACCGCTTAATCTAAAAAAAATTAATGTTAAACATGTAATATTACAAATACGTAAATTACAATGGCAAATTTACAACAAATGAATGAAACTGCAAAACAAAGTAGCCAATTTTTTCTTCAAGACGGCTACGTAACGATGAATGGCAAACGCTATGATGAGTGTGTGCCTTTTGAGCAAGAGGCGTTTAACGTGGCTTTGCAGCACTGCAAGGCTGATGAAACGGCTGATGATGAGCTATCGCCTGAATGGGCTGATATGCTGAAACGTGCTACTGCACCGCTAATGGCTGTGTGCAAAAAACCTCAGACTGATATTAGTGATAGCTTGTTTGAGTTGTTGCTGTCAAAACTTCCTGATATGGCTGAGGGCGACCCTGATGGGTGGGTGAGTTTGGCGGTTACTTATGGGGTATATACGCTACAATTATGGTATTGTTATGCTACTGATGTGGTAGAATATGCGTGTTTTTACGAAAGTGCAATTGATGATTATAAAACGCATCATCTTACCCTTACGGCGCATCAGGTTGAGCGTTGTCATACTGTGATTACTGATGCTTACGATAAGCTGCGAAGTGAGTATGCTTATGAAGAGCGTTTGCATCGTGAAGACTTAAAACACTTAGAATATACATATTACAGGCAGGTGCTTTAACTTTAAATCTTACGACTATGAAAGAACAAGTAACAACCTTAGAGGTAGGCAAATGTTATCAGATACACCACGATAACGATGTATTGCACCTTATCAGGGTGAATAAAGAGTTTATACCCTTAGTACCTGATATACCAGTTTATTATGCGGTGGCTGAGGTGTGGGGCAGCAATACGATAAATACGAGCGTATGTCACTCAATAATTGAGGGTAATACTTATACTGAAATAACACAAGAGCAGTTTAAGAACGTATTGAACACTATGATATATAGAATATCTACTTATATCAATGAAATGAATTAAATCCGCTCATTTGTTGAGTGTAGGCTTCGGCTAACTGAAGTAAGAATGTTAGGTGGTTAGCCGAATGTCCTACAAAAACAAGGATAAAGAGCCTCTACCAATCATAAGTGCCGTGCTACCCTTTTAAATCTGGACATATCTAAAACACAATAACGCACGGCACTTTTCTAATTTAGAATTAATAATTAACACAAATGAATGAACAATTAATTACGCTGAAACAAGCCCCTATCATTATCTATGAGAGGATAAAAGCGGTAGGGCAACAAGTTGAGACTAAAATCGCTGAATTGAACCTCGACAACCAGTTGGTAACTGATGAGACTTTGAAGAGTGCGAAAAACACTCGCGCAACGCTTCGCAAAGAACTTGCGGTATTTGAAGAGCAGCGCAAATTCATCAAAGAGCAGGTAAATGCCCCTTATGAAGCGTTTGAAAAGGCGTATAAAGAGCATATCAAGGTGCATTACGATAAGGCTGATAGTACGCTGAAAGCGAAAATTGACGAGGTGCAAAATCGCTTATTAGACGATAAGCGGGGGCGTATCAAAGGCTATTTTACTGAATTATGCCAGTCGCAAGGTATTGACTTCCTCATCTTTGAACGTTTACCGCTGAATATTACGCTTAGTGATAGCGATAAGAAATTTAAAAATGAGGTGGCAAACTTTGTAAGCGAGGTATTAAATGGACTGCAAATTATTGAGAGCCTAAAAGAGCCTGATGAGTTTAAGGCTGAAATACTAACCGACTACAAGCAGACGCTTGATATTACAAGGGCGATACAGGGTGCTCAATACCGTAGGCAACAACGTGAGGCTGAATTGCAGCGTATCGAGGCGCAACGATTAGCAGCCGAGCAAGCAAGGGCAGCAGCAGCGGCGAGGGCGAGAGAAATAGCACCGCTACAAGCACCTGAAGAAGTACCACCTCCAGCAATTCAAGAAGCACCCGCCCCGCATCAAGAAGTACCTGCTCCTGCTCCTCAAGAAGAAATACTACATTACACCCTTGGGGTGAGCGGTACAAGGGCGCAACTTAGAGCATTACGCCAATTCTTAGAAACAAATAACATTAATTACAATATACAATGAGTACAGCAGTAACCACCACAGAAAAGGGCTTAACATTAGGTAATTTCCTTAATCAAAAAGCCACAGCCGATTTCCTAACAAAGACATTAGGTTCAAGAAAATCAGAGTTTGTATCTAACCTCTTAGCCCTTTCAGATAGCAATAAAGAACTGTTACAATGCGATAACACCGAGCTGATGAAGTGTGCATTGAATGCCACCGCTCTAAACCTACCACTTAACAAGAATTTAGGGTATGCGTATGTTATCGCTTACAAGGATTGGAAGACCCAAGAAGTACACCCACAATTTCAAATGGGATATAAGGGTTTTATTCAGTTGGCTATCCGAAGCGGTCAATACAGAACCATTAACACCTGCGAGGTGCGAGAAGGCGAGATTAAGCGTAACAAGTTCACAGGACATACTGAGTTTTTGGGTGAAAACCCAGAGGGCAAAGTCATAGGTTATTTGGCTTATATAGAACTACAAAATGGCTTTCAGCAATCACTATATATGAGCCTTGAGCAGGTGCAGACACACGTAAGTAAGTATTCACAAAGTGGAATGGATAAAAAGACGGGTGAGCTTAGGGGTGTATGGAGAAATGAATTTGACGCCATGGCAAAAAAGACAGTACTTAAGCTCCTACTTAATCGCTACGGGGTGTTATCAGTAGAAATGCAGAACGCTATAGAGAAAGACCAAGCAGATAGCGAAGGGCGTTATATAGATAACCCGCAAGCAGGTAGGTATGTGCAAGACGCTGTTATCATCGAGCAAAGCGAACCTACCGAGATTGTTGCTCAAGAAGAGCCAGTAGCCCCTGCACCTGCCCCTTCAGAAAACCCCAAACAAGTAGATTTTAAAAGCCTATAAGCATGAGAACAAGTTATTTTACCCTTGGACAATCGCACGTATATCGCTTTAATGGACAAACCTTAGACCACGATTGTGTGATTAAGATAACAGCAGAAAATCCAAGAGATGTAATGGTTGAGTATTTTGGATTAGAGTGGGCTTTTGAATATGATGAATGCCCTGAAATGGTTTTCTTTCCACGTGGTGTATATAACCTAACAGAAAGCAAATGGGAGACATTATGAAACACCAGATTATACTTAGAAAGCACTATTCTAAAGACTTTATAATAGAAATAGAAGCTGTAACAGAAGACGAGGCTATATATATATTTAAAAAAAATATAGAAGAGTATAAAGCAAAATCAAAAAAGCAAACAGTACTCTATGGTGAAACCTTATTTGTCAATGGAATAGCTGTAGTAGAATTTGAAAATGATACAAACACAAGTAATTAATTCAGGTAGTGAGGGTAACGCCGTGATATACGACAAGGCAATAATGGTAGATTGCGGCGTTACACTCAAAGCCTTAGAAGCAGTAAAACGTTCTTTGAAAATTGTGCTCCTTACACACCAGCACGGCGACCACCTAAAATTGCGAACCTTGCAGCGATTACAAGCCGAGCGACCTACCTTGCGTATTGCTTGTGCTGACTTCCTCTTGGAGCGGTTGGAGGGGCTAACGAATATTGATGTACTGCAAGTGGGTAAATTGTACGATTATGGGGCGTTTAAAGTGTCGCCTGTGAAGCTGTACCACGATGTACCAAATGTAGGTTGGCGGATATTCCTCAATAATGGGCAAAAGATATTCCACGCTACCGATACAGCACACTTGGAGGGTATCAGTGCCAAAGGTTATGATTTGTACGCTATTGAGCATAATTACTGCGAGGAGTACATACAGCAGGCGATAGAAGAAGCGCACGCAAAGGGCGAATATACGCACGCTTACGGCAATATCAATACACACCTTAGCATACAGCAAGCAAGGGCGTTTATTGAGGCAAACAGAAAGGAAAGCAGTGAAGTATTAGAACTGCATAAAAGTAGAAGTTTTTATAAGTAAAATTGAAGAAAATGGAAACAATATTTAAAGTTGGAATGGAGGTCTATGACTATGTTTTTTTTGGTAAAACACCTCTGAAAATAACAGAAGTTAAAGAAGATATGACTTTGCGTGTTCTATGTGAAGAAGTAATTTATTGTTATACGGGAGATGGCAGATTTATAGGTGAATATATTCCCTCAAATAGAAATAGATGTTTATCGCAAACATCTACACTTTCAACTTCTCCTTACACCTTGCAAGGTTTTGAACAAAAAGCACCTACTCCAACGTATGAGGAAGCCCTCAAAGAAGCACACAGAAAGGACGAATATTACTATTTACCTAACGATTTAGAAGCACCAAGTAAAGAACTTGCTGATGCAACAATGGCACTTTTGAAACTCCTATTTCTTAGAGACTATTACAATGAGGGTTGGCAGCCTGATTTAAAAAACAAAGAGCAAAGGGGTATTTCTGTCATTTTAGATAGTGAAGGGAATTTTTTTGTGTGGGGAGTATTAAAAGAAACAGAAACTCACGCGTTAGTATTTAAAGATGAAAAAGTTGCTAAACGTTTCATCGAAGAACAAAAAGAACTATTAGAAATTGCAAAACCTTTATTATAACTATGGAAAACAAAAACAAAATAATGAGTGCTTTACAAGTAATCAAAATAGCACTTGAAGCAACAAAAGAGAAGGTTCTTATAACAAAAGGATTGTTAATTGAACTGAAAGAAAAATATCAGTGTTTGGATAATTTGGAAGATATAAGAAAAGACCCTGATGTTATTCATTTATCAAATGAAGTTGAACAATTAGCTGAAGAAATCGGATTTATAGTTGAAAATTAAAAAAAAACTATGGAAATACAAGGACGAATTAAAACAATATTCGCTACTGAAACAGTAGGGCAAAATGGTTTTCAGAAGCGTGATTTAGTTATCACCACCGATGGGCAATATCCACAAGATATTATCATTCAATTTGCACAAGGCAATTGCGCTGTATTAGATAGGTTTCAAGTGGGGCAAATGGTTAAGATACACTTTAACCTGCAAGGGCGTGAATGGACAAGTCCGCAAGGTGAGGTTAAGTACTTCAATACGGTTGTAGGTTGGAAGATAGAACTCATTCAAACCACGAATGTAGCGCAACCTCAATACCAGCAGCCTATGCAATATCAGCAAGCCCCACAAGGGTACGTACAGCAGCCGCAATATGCGCAACCTGCCTACCCACCACAAGGGCAACCGCAATATCAGCAGGCGCAAATGTTTAACCAGTACGGGCAAGCACCTTCGCAAGGGGACGGCATACCGTATTAAGGTAAATAAAAGCAAGTATCGATTGGGATAGTAGCAGGTTCGAGTCCTGCCTTGCTTTCAAAGACGATAACAATGAAAAAGATAACCATTCCGAGTAACGTTAAGAACGGCAAATTGGTGCAAAATCGCAATCTGATACAAAAGGCTATAACCTCCTTTGAGGATACAAATATCAATATCACCATTGAGAGGCGAAGCAAGAAACGAAGCGTACAGCAAAATGCTTTCTATTGGGGCGTTTGGATACCTATCATTCAGCAGGCTATGAATGACACTTGGGGCGAGTTTTACCCTCCTAATGAGGTGCATAATGTACTGAAAGCCTTGTGTAATTATGAGGAGCGTCCTAATCCTGCCACAGGTGAGATACAGCGAGTACCTATGAGCAGCACCAAGCTGACCACCTACGAATGGGAGAAGGAGTTTAAACAGCAAGTAAGGCAGATGTGTATGGATAATTTCAATCTTGATTTGCCTGAACCTGATAATGAGGAATAAGCAATTTTCACCCCTCGTTAAGCAAGGATAAAAACAAGTTATAAAGCACTGAATATCAAAGTGAAGATATAAATAAGCAAGTTTTAAAGTAAAATAAGCAATGAAAAAAGAAACCGTAAGCCGATTTAATGAGGAGACATTCACTACCTCAGACCTTACCGCCTTAAAAGGCAAATACCTAACTGAAAATCTTTATCGCCGTTGGGAAGAAAAATTTATTGATGAGGATACAGGCGAGTTAGTCTCTATTGAGCGCAGGGAGATTATCCTTTATCAAGGTGAAGAACTAACTGATGACAACCTGCAAACTATCAAATTCTTTATGGATAGCGGCGAACTAAAAGAAGTATCAGTTAGCAACCTACAACGCTCAGCACGATTGGTAGGAGGTAGTGCTACCATTTGGACGGCTGTGGTAGATGACAATGACAAAAAGCGCACGTTTTATCTATATGCCAATAGTGCTGCCGTAGCACAGCAAATCATTACCGACTATGTGGAGCAGCATTATAAGGGAACGTTTGAAATAAAATCACTCAAAGAGCAGCAGTATTTTACCCTTGTATCATTGGCAAAGAAAAACAGCAATGAGGAGCAAAATAAGTTCTATCAGATAGAGGTAGAGATAACAGTAAATAAAGAGTCTTACCCAATGCGCTTTTTGGTGAAAGCACCTAATGCAGAAGAAGCAAAAGTACTAAGCGAGGCGTTTTATGAAACTTATATGCGTGTGGCTGATAAGGATAAAGAATTACCTCCTTATACAATGACCTTGCTATCGGCAAAAACGCTGAATGTAGAGGCAGTTATAGATCACCAATTTTGCAAGGAATATATAGATAAAAGCAAAGAAACGTTGTAATGTGACCATTGTGCACCCCGATAGGCAAGCACTCACGTTCGAGCCGTGAGCGGGGGCTAAAACAAATGAATTGATTATTATGGTATACGGATATATTAGGGTAAGTTCCGATAAACAAACAGTGGAAAACCAACGCTATGAAATAAAGAACTTCTGTAAAAAGAATAATATGAAAATAGACGGGTGGATTTCAGACGAGGGTATATCAGGCACAAAAGCTCCTGAAAAACGAGAGTTAGGAAAACTATTAGAGAAAGCAAAAGAAGGTGATTATATTCTTTGTTCAGAACTATCACGATTAGGAAGAAGCTTAATGATGATTATGTCTATCTTAAACGAATGCACGAAGAAAAAAGTAAATGTTTGGACAATCAAGGATAACTACCGATTGGATAATGATATAAGTAGTGCTGTAATAGCTTTTGCTTATGGCATTTCTGCTCAAATAGAACGCCAACTTATATCTCAACGAACCAAAGAAGCATTAGCCCGCAAAAAAGCTGAGGGGATGATATTGGGTCGCCCCAAAGGGAGTAAACCTTCCAAAACGAAACTTACGGGGATGGAAAAACAAATTAAGGAGCTTTTAGACAAGAATGTGTCTCATTCGGCTATTGGGCGTATTTTAGGAGTTCATCGTATTACCGTGAGTAGTTTTATTAAGAATAGAATGTGTAACAATGAAAACATTTTATAAATCATTACTAAGTACTGCAGAGGAAGCAGGAATTAAGATGCTTTCTGATGAGCGTTGTTGTCAGCTACTGGCGTGGGTGTTGGAGATAGGAGGTTATACAGAGGAAAGTACTCATAATTTCAAACTTAATCAAGATATTCATATAGCGCAAAAACGCCTGAATATATTAGGAGGAGAAACACCTAATACTGAACTGGTAACTATATTGAAAAAGTATCATTCAGAACTGCTAAACTTTTTAAACAAAAAAACAAAAAAGCCTCAATGGCTAATAGACTTTGAAAATTACTATAAACTGAAACCTTACAAAAATAATTAATAACCGATTTGAAGGAGATTGAGTGCGCATAAATCTTTATCAAATCTCTAATTTCAAATCAAAATGAATGAGTATCAAGAGTTTTTAAAATCAAAAGAACGAAAAGTAGCCGAAGCGGGTTTTGAACTTCCTAACGAAGAGTTAAACCCTAACCTATTCGACTTTCAGCGTTACATCGTGAGCAAGGCACTAAGAATGGGGCGGTATGCCATCTTTGCCGACTGCGGACTTGGAAAGACCCTAATGCAATTGGAATGGGCACACCAAGTAAGCAAGCACACACAGAAGCCTGTAATAATACTTTGCCCGCTGGCAGTAGCAGGACAAACCATACAAGAGGGGCAAAAGTTCGGTATCAAGGTCCAAAAGTATGACAATAGCGAACCATTACAAGGCGTGTATATCAGCAATTACGAGCAGCTGGATAATATCAATACCGCTCATTTCGTAGGGGTAGTGCTTGATGAAAGTTCAATACTGAAGAACTTCACTGGTAAGTACAAAAACGCTCTTATCAAAGAGTTTAAAAACACCCCTTACAAGTTGTGTTGTACAGCTACCCCAAGTCCTAATGACTTGAACGAAATAGGCAACCACTCAGAATTCCTTAACGTATTAGATGCTCAGGATATGCGTGCTAAGTGGTTCGTGCGTGATGAAGGTATGAATAACTACCGATTAAAAGGGCACGCTAAAAACGACTTTTACGGCTGGATTAGTTCGTGGGCTACTATGCTTACCAAACCTTCGGATATAGGCTTTAAGGCTGAAGGCTATGAGCTGCCTAAACTCAATTATATTGAAAAGGAAATACAGACAAAAAAGCGTGATAATGGTATGCTTTTCAACCCTTACTCGGTGAGTGCTACCGAATTCCAAAAGGAATTGCGTAACACGCTTGACCAGCGATTGGAAGCAGTAGCCGAGATTGTAAATAATTCAGAGGAAGCGTTTATCATTTGGGTAAATCAGAATGAGGAGGAAAAGAAAGCCCTTGCGCTTATCCCCGATGCAGTAGCAGTGAATGGTAGCGAAAAAACAGAAGTCAAAGAAAAGAAACTACTCGGATTTGCTAATGGTGAATTTAGGGTGCTGGTAACGAAAAAGAAAATAGCCCAATTCGGTATGAACTTTCAGAATTGCCACAATCAAATATTCGCAAGCCTCGACTTCTCATTCGAGGGTACATACCAAGCAGTTAGGAGGTCTTATCGCTTTGGACAAACAAAAGAAGTAAATATCTATTTCATAACTACAGACACAATGGAAAACGTAAAACAAACTCGTGAGCGCAAAGAACAACAATTTAAGGAAATGCAGTCCCAAATGAATAAATTCATCAATGGCAACGCCTTCGGACTACTCAACTCGTACGAGTTTAAAGAAGTAAAAACGCCTAACTATTGGCTGATGAAAGGTGACAGCTGCATAGAGATAAAGCGCATTCCTGATGACTCTGTCGATTTAATCATCTTCAGCCCCCCATTTAGTTCCTTATTTACCTACTCAAACTATATTCACGATATGGGTAACAACGAAAGCCACGAGGACTTTTTTAAGCAATACACATTCCTTTTGTACGATTTGTACCGTATCCTTAAACCAGGTCGATTAATGGTTTGCCATACCAAAGATTTGGCTGTATATAAGAACTCAAGCGGCTACACAGGGCTGTATGACTTCACAGGCGACCACCATAGAGTTGTAGAGTCCGTAGGATTTAAATACCACTCAAAGGTGAATATATGGACAGACCCAGTATTAGAAATGCAGCGCACCAAAACACAACGCCTGCTATATAAACAGCTTCGCAAGGATAGTAGTTATACAGGCGTGGGGCTGCCCGAATATTGTACCATATTCCGCAAATGGGAGGGTAATGAAGAAGATTGGACACCGATAAACAACAAGAATAAAAACAACTTCCCCTTAGAGGTTTGGCAACATTGGGCGTCCCCTACTTGGAATGTAGAGAAGGGCGATATAGAACACCTTCACAAAATAATGGAAGATTACAAGGTAAATACGTGGTTTGATATTAAGCGTACCGATGTACTCAATGGCAAAAAAGAGGCTACCGATTTAGGCGATGAGAAGCATATTGCCCCGCTACAATTGTCAGTCATTAAGCGTTGTGTGCAGATGTGGAGCAACAAGGGTGAAACTGTATTTACCCCCTTCTTAGGGATAGGCAGCGAAATATACGAAGCCGTTAGTTTAGAACGCTATGGTATAGGGATAGAGCTTAAAGACAAGTACTTTGAAACCGCTGTTAAGAATGTGAATACAATAACCGAAAAACAACGACAATTAACGTTATTCTAAATACATCATTCATTTGTCTCCCCTTGTCTTTGGCGAGCGTTATTATTTGGCGTGCCATTGTCCAGAGAGCAAGTTAAGGGCAAGGGGAGTTTTTTTAACACCTACACTATGGAAAGAGAAACATTTGTTTTTTACAAAGATTGGTTGAATGTTATTCGGGATTTGCCAAGTGAGGTTCAGTTGGAAGTTTATCAGGCTATTACGGAATATGCCATATATGGTAACTTGATTGAACTAAAACCACTTGCAAAAGTAGCATTCGGATTTGTAAAACAAACGATTGATAGGGATACACAAAAGTATATATCAATCAAAGAAAAGAGAAAAGAAGCAGGAGCAAAAGGAGGCAGACCGCTGAAAACCAACGAATTAGAAGAAAGCAAAGATAAGCAAAAAAACCAATTGGTTTTTGAAAAAAGCAAAAAAAGCAAAAGCCCCCTTAATGTAAATGTAAATGATAATGTAAATGATATTTCTTTTTTAGAAAAAAAGAAACAAAAAAGCACGAGTGTAGATTTTGGCGAGGGCGAAAAAAACAATCAGCCCTTAAACGCCCAAAAAGAAACCTCCCCCCCAGTTGCGCCCGCCCCCCCTCCTTTCAATTTCAGAAAGGCAATGCTATCAGAAGGCTTTGCTCCTGAACTTGTAGATGAGTGGCTCAAAATACGCAAAGCCAAAAAAGCCGTCAATACCGAGCGCGCTTTTAAAGCATTCGTAAATCAGGTGCAACAAACAAATCAGGATATGAACAGCGTGCTTGAAATAGTAGTGCAAAAACAATGGAAAGGCTTTGAAGCCGAGTGGCTACACAGCACACAAGCCCCCCTGCACGCCCCTAAAACAATAGACGAAAATGGAAACACAATCACAGAATGGCAACAACAGCCTGCCGCTGGTGAGCCACAACAATATGTCGTTGGCAGACAAACAATCGATAACCTTAAACACAATTCAACAGGTTGGGGAGCTCACACCATTGGCAGTAGCTAAACAACGATACCAATACCCCCGACTTAAAGATTTACCCCCCAAGCAAGTAAGCAGCCTCTTTGGCGTAGTATTCACCCGCATAGTATCGCTGGTAGGAATTAAAGGCGATATAGACCCCTTGCAGAAGGAAGAAATATGGAACGTTGTTTTTAGCCGTTTTTCGTGGCTTTCTTTTCAGGACATATACAAAGCCTTTCAAATGGATAGAAGCAGGGTATTTGGGGCTAAAACCGACCATTATCAGTTCTTTGATGTATCCTACGTGAGTGAAGTATTAGATAGATACCAACAATGGCTGCAAAGCACCCAGCAGGAACATCACATCAAATCGCAGCAATGCCAAGCAAAACAAATCACAATGAGCAAGGAAGACGAAGAAAAAATCATCAAAGAGTGGTTAATCAATCACTTCAAAGAATATCAACAGACCCAGCAAATGCCTATCATATCAGTACCCGTATACGATGCGCTACACAAGCAAGGCGTTCTAAAACCCTATTTTAGTGCCATAACCGAAGAAGATAGAGAAGTAATGAGGATTGAAACCAAAAAACGCCTGCAAATAGAGCAAACACAAGCAAAAGACAGGCAAGGACATACAGCTATAAAAACCATTTTAGAGCAGTTTGTCAAGGGCGAAAGCGACCCTACGGGCAAACTATTGCGTTTGAAGAAAGAAATCACCCTGCAATTCTTCTACGATTGGCTTATAGCACAAGGCAAGGAACTTTCCGAAATGCTATCGCCACAACACACACCGAACACAAGGCGAACACAAGGCGAACACTAACCGAAGACTAATTGCCCCCACATACCCAGCTCCAAGCATTCGCTGGCTTTGGCTCGCACCGAAGACTAATCGCCCGTGCGGCTCGCACCGAAGATAAAACGATTAAAATTTACAACCCTATGAAGAAACAAACATTAAAAGAACAAGAAGTAGTCGAGTTATTCGAGTACGCAGCGCGCAACCTCATCAAGGAGTTTTGCCGCAAGCAAGACCTACAATTTGAATTTGACAATTACGATGTAGGTATGGGCATTATATGCTTATCGGATTACTTCTTCAATATTGAAGATATATACTTCGATATGAAGCACAATCTGCCCAAAGACAAAATACTGCAATGGTATGACTACCGACTAATGCACGACACCAACATCAATTACCGCTCCTACTGTAAGGGGCTTAGAGAAGAATTAAAAAAGAAAGACAAATGAGCACTTTACATTTAACACTAAAAAAGCAATGGTTTGATATGATACTATCGGGCGTAAAGACAGAAGAGTACCGCGACATCAAACCGTATTACAACCTTCGCCTTATCGGAAAAGAGTACGATAGCGTCATATTTCGCAATGGCTATGCTCGTGATGCTCCACGCCTCACCATAGAATTAAAATCTATACGCTTTGGCACAGGCAAACCTGAATGGGGTGCAGAAGCCAATAAAAAGTACTTCGTGCTATACTTAGGGAAGATTATTAACACTAAAAATATCGACAAATGAGAACAATCCAAGAACTCGTGCCCCTTATTCAAGAATGGGCAAAAGAAAGAAAAATCTATGAGCAACTAACGCCTTTTGATGAACTCCTCAAAACCCACGAGGAAGTCGGCGAACTTATCAAAGCGTGTTATGATAACGACAAACCCGCTATTCAGGACGCCATAGGCGATGTAATGGTAACCCTTATTAATTACTGTTATTTCAGAGATGAAAATGTAGAAGCCATTATCAAAAAAGCCTTATCCGAGCCTTTTAGGGCTGATACACATCATGTTCTATCAGCTATTTACGCCAATAAATCAATAATAAACCTATTCTTTGACGAGGCTCTTAATAAGTATTCTACTGTTAAACCATCTCCTTTTTTGAGTGGTTTTAATATACTTAAGCATCTGAATAGTATAGCTCATTCGGCAAACACCACCCTTGAGGAGTGTCTCAATATCGCCTACAACGAAATCAAAAACAGAACAGGAAGAATTATAAACCGTAAATTTGTGAAAGATGAAAAACACAAATAAAACTTATATGTATAGTGCATATACACCTCGCCCTACATTTATTAGAAGAAACAATAATAACAAGTTGCACACAGAAAAAGGCGATTCACAAGGAATATACAACCCTAATGATACTTTACAGGATTATATAACAGTAGGATTAGTAATGTTTAGTGTACCCTTACTAATAATTATATTAGGTGCTATATATAATTTTTTTGTACAAAATGAAAAATAACGACTACCCCACTTGGCTTGTCCCTTTGGATATAGCCCAACAGCTCAAAGCAATAGGCTTTGATGAACCTTGCCATTTCCACTTTCTATACTATCACGGCTGGGAAATGTTAAAGAAAAGAGGCGATGAATACGGATTTATCACCTCCAATAATTGCAGAGCATATGTGGTAGAAAACCACAATGGAATAGGAAAACTTTCTGTACCCACTTGGGAACAAGTATTTCAGTGGTTCAGGAGCAAAGGTTATCACGGCGTTATAGCCGTAGGTGATGAAAGCGGAGAACTAAATGAATATTCCTATTGCATTAACTACCTCAATGAGTTACGATGCGACTTTGAACAGGACAGCCACTTTACCTACGAAGATGCCCGTGAGTACCTCGTAAAAGCCCTTATACGAACCTATAAACAAGAGCAATTAAAATGAAAATCTATATCTCAGGAAAAATTAGCGGTACAGACCTAACCGAAACCCGCAAACGATTTGCAGCCGTAGCAAAAGTAATGAAAAGATTAGGCGTTGAACCCGTGAACCCCTTAGAAAACGGACTATCAGAGCATGACAGCTGGGAAGCGCATATGCTTAAAGATATTGCCGACCTGCTGCAATGCAAGGCTATCTATATGCTACAAGGCTGGCAAGAAAGCAAGGGCGCACGTATAGAGTATTACATCGCTACCAAAAAAAGAATGCCTATAATGTATGAGGTAGAGCAAGCTATGATATCCGAAAATGAGTAATCACAAAAGCAAACATCAAGACGGGTATAAAGCCCGTCTTTTTTATGGCAATATTTACAGTAAAACCTACTGCAATGTAACGTTGCAAAATGATGATAAACAAATAATTATATCAAAAAAGTGTAGGAATACTTCAAAGTTTTTTGTACCTTTGCACCCGAAAACGTAATGTAATAAATCACAACCCTATGAAACACCAAGAAAGCACCCTACAAACCACTTGCGTACGCTGGTTTAGATACCAATACCCGCAGCTCGTTATATACGCCGTCCCTAACGGAGGCAGTCGCAACGTTCGTGAAGCACAACGCCTCAAAGCAGAAGGCGTACTGGCAGGAGTAGCCGACTTGGTAGTGCTACTTCCACAAGGCAAAAGCCTCTATATCGAAATGAAAGTAAAAGGCAATCGCCAAACGCAAAACCAAAAAGACTTTCAGAATAAAGCCATCGCACTGGGGCATACCTACGCCGTATGCTACACCTTCGAGGAGTTTCAGAAAGTAATAGAAAAATCCACTGCCAAGCCCGCAAGAAACATCACCTTAGAACACATAAGGCAATCCGTAGAAATATCCACAGGCGAGCCGCTAAAATCAAGCCCCCAATACCTCAAAGTCTTTTGTGGAATAGCTAAAAAACACTACAATGCCACCAATAAAGAAATAGCCAAATACCTACAAAAGTCATTATCCAGCATCTCCTATTACGTAAAACAAAACAGCCAGCTTACCGATAGCAAAGGCTACAAACTCTTGTTTAAAGATATAGAAAACTCCTTCTTAGAACGTTGCAAATAAGTCTCTTTCTTTTTCATTCTTATTGTTTATTTAGTGTTAGCTGCCGTCCTATAAACTATGTAGGACGGCAGTTTTTTTGTGCAGAAAATTTTCCTCACATTATTCTTTGCCCTATTTGTTTATAGGGTGCAGTTTTTTATAGTGCAGAAAATTTTCCTCACAATTATTCCTCACCATCTTTTGTCTGCTCCTGCTCAAAACGTTCTTTCAGCTGCATACTATCAGCCTCCTGCGAGTATGGGTACTTTCTTACAATCCCCAGCCAGCGGTCCTGTTCATCGTAAAAATGAGTAAACCCCTCAGGAGGCAATAACAATTCAAAAAATGAAACCCCTATAACCTCAGATACTTTTTGAATAGTATCAAGGGAATTGTTTTTAAGGTTCTTGTTTAGCGTCTGATATTGTACCCCCAGCGTGTTTGCTACATCAGCAAGTTTAAACCCTTTGCTTTTAATCTTTTTAGTGATATAGTTATAATCTATCATATATAAGAATAATTACATTAACGCCGCAAAAGTATATAAAATAATTGATATAGCAAAACAATTAAAAAAAAGTATTATTTGCATAAGTGCTTACTATCAATTACTTACAAAATAAATTGCAAAAACATATAAAAAAAAGTATATAAAAATTTGCATATATGTAAAAATAGTTATACCTTTGCACCGTCAAAATGATAGAACAAGTAATAACATTAAATACATTAATAGTATGAAAGCATTAGAATTAAAATACCTCAAAGCAGGTAACATTTACAAAGAAAGTTCTGAAACCACAACAGTTTATGTAGAAGTGCTATCAGAAGGTAGAAAGGGGTATTGCAATTATATAACTATAACTTATGAAGAAGGCGAGGTATCAACCTTTTCAGTGAAAAAAAACCAACTTATATTCACAATTGAACGATACAATGAAAAATACACCCCCTGTACTCAAAAAGAGTTCAAAGCAGCACTAAAAACGATAAAAGACAGTTTAACATTCTAAAAAATAAAGCACAATGGCAACAAAATTACAACAATGGTCTAACAGCCTCAAACGCAAAGCACGCAAAGAGCTAACAGAGATTTACAACTGTTACGAGCCTAAAAAAGTAAAATACGTTAAAAACGTTATTTTCTACCCTGATGGCAGGGCATCAAAAATAGGTTTTGCACACGATTATTCTTTTTGGGCGTGGTAAAACAATCAGACCTAAGCAAGTCTTTAAACTGCTTTTAAACTCAATTTAATAACATTTTAAAATCAATATCAAAATGAAAGCATTAAACAAACAACAAGAGATACAAGTATATTACGAATGGTGCTATAATAATTATGAAGTACGTACCCAGTTAGAACTCAAAGGGCGTGGTATAAAAAAATCAGAATATACTGAAGGCATCTACTTTGTAACCCCAAAAGCACTTGAAAAACTTGAAGAAAAATACATTTGCGCTCGTTACGATGTTCATTCGTTAAACAACTAATCACAACGCCCTGAGCAAGGCTTTAAACTGCTTTCTAAATCTAAAAAAACAACTTAAAAACAATATCAAAATGACAGTAATAAAAAAATCACACCACGAACTTTCAGATACTGAAAAGATTGCACGACTTAAAAACATAGCTAACTACACTAATGAGAGGCTTCATAATTGGTACTTTGCAGCAAAAAGAGATTACAATGTAAATGGCATCGCAAAAGCCTCTTATAAGTTAGAAAATGAGACGATCATCATAACCTACACAGAAGAGGGCATTACAAGAGTTTTTGAGGTTAATTATGTACTTGAGAACTCTACTGAATTAGATTACGCCTTCTATGTATGGGCGGGGTCAGCAAGTGAAGAAGATACAATTTTAGATTAACATCAAAGCCCTGAGCAAGGCGCAAAAAGGCTCAAAATATCAGTAATAACCTTTTAAAACACTATCAAAATGAAAGTAGAAACAAAGTACAATGCAAAGCAAACCGTCTATTTTATGCACGAAAATAAAATTAAGAGCGGTGAAATCGCAGTAATAAACATTGAAGTAGTTGCTAATGATAATAGCATTAACATTACTTACAAAATCTTTAATTATCAGAATGATACGTTTGCTGAAAGTGAAATTTTCAGCAGCAAAAAAGAACTATTAGACTATTTAGCTAACAATTAAAAAACACATACTAAAATGAAAAATACCGACAAAAAGAACGTTTTTACCCTTGCTTGGCAGTTTGCACGCCAAACAGGGTTATCATTTAGCGAATGCCTCAAAAAAGCGTGGGCAAATATCAAACTCAAAAGCAAAATGAGCACCCAGATAGTACGCTTTTACTTTCAGAAAGTAGACGGCTCAACCCGTGAAGCGTGGGGTACATTACGCCCCGATTTGCTACCTCCTACCCAGCATAACCGCAAAAGCAATGACACCGTACAAGTATACTTCGATACCGAATGCCACGAGTATCGCTGTTTTAAGAAGTTCAACCTTGTGAATATCGCATAAAATCACTATATTTGCACCACGCGCAAAAATGTCAAAAAATTGTCAAACTATCAGCATACACCACCCTTGCAAATACCTTATCTTTGCACAAAAGATTTGCAAGGCGGGTAGTATCACAAAAAAGAATAACAACCATTAAAATATTAATCAATATGGCAAAAAAAATACAATACACCCCCGAAATGAAAAAAGTAATTGACGAGTTAGGGCTTAAAGACGAAAATATAATGTACATTAACATTATTCGTGAACCGCTCGAACGTATCCTAAGTGGTGAAAAAACAGTTGAGTTTAGAGACCTTTCAGACTTTTGGCTCAAAAAAGTTGCCAACTTCAATAGCAAAGGCGAGTATGTAAGCGATAAACCTATCACACACATACTATTTCAAAACGGTATGGACAAACCTCCTCACGCCAAACGAGCCCTTGTTGAAATGAAGTACAATATTGACAAAGAAGAAAAGATTGAGAACCCCGACAGCCCTAAAACTCAATACATACTCAAAGAAGCCGAAAAAGAAGGCTTCGCCCCTGATGATACCTATTTAGCTATCGTACTCGGCAAAGTAGTTTTCAGAGAAAATATATAACTTTTTTCATCTCATACCATAAGCACCGCAAGTCTTCAGTAAGGTTTGCGGTGCTTTTTATTTAGTAACCCATAAAATAATTATATTATGCCAAGAGGTAACATTGTACAACGAAGTGCCGTTTCAACAGCTATCAAAGCTGAAAATAAAGCTATAGCCAATCGCCCCGCTAATTGGACGGCAAGAGAAGCGCAGCGAGCCCACAGACGAGGCAACGCCAAAGCATTAGGGCGTGCAGGTCGTTCAAAAGTTTAAATCATTTGCTTATGTACTACGCCCTGCAGTCCATAAAAGAGCTCGCAACACATACTAACGAGGTGATACTATTCCACTCCGCTACTGGTAAAGATAGCATCGCCTTGTTAGATTTGTGTTACCCACACTTTGCACACATCACCTGCGTATATATGTATATGGTCAAAGACCTCGAACATATCAATAAATACATTCTATACGCAAAGCACAAGTACCCAAACATCACATTCCTGCAAGTACCACATTACGCCCTTTCTCAATATCGCCGAGATGGCATACTCGGTTGTCGCAAAGACCCCACCCAGCGGGTATATCAGCTTTCCAACATTACCGAAATGGTCAAAAAGAATACAGGCATACAATGGGCAATATTTGGCTTTAAGCAGTCTGATAGCCTCAATCGCCGCCTTATGCTCCGCACCTATCGTGATGAAATGTTTGCCGATAGCACTCACAACCTATATCCACTATCAAAGTACAAGAATGCCGATGTAGAAAAGTATATCAAACTCAAAAAACTCATACCGCCCATAAAATATGGCGAAGGGCAAAGTCAAGGTACAAGTGTAGGTAATCTACCTTTCCTACTCTACTGCAAACGCTTTCACCCTGCCGACTATCAGAAAGTAATAAAAGAGTTCCCACAAGCCGAACGAATAGTATTTGAATACGAAACCTATAACCTATAAACAATGAAAGTTAAACAAGCACAATCAATCACCATACAAAGAAGCCAAATCAATTTCGCTTCCTACAATCCCCGCCGCTTATCCGACACCGCAAAAAAGAAACTCAAAGCCAATCTTAAACGTATCGGATTAGCAGGAGGAATTGTTTGGAACGAAACCACTGGCAACCTCGTATCAGGACACCAACGACTTTCTATTATAGACGAAATAGAAAAATACAATCCTGATACCCACGAAAACGATTACCCTATACGTGTGGAAGTCCTACAATTATCAGACAAAGAAGAAAAAGAACAAAACATATTCTTCAACTCTACCACCGCACAAGGTGAATTTGATAACGACCTATTAGCCGCACTAATCCCTGAAATAGATTATGATCTCGCAGGACTTGATGAAGCTGATATAAACGTACTCATTGCCGATGTACCAGTATTTGATATAGCCGACTATAACCAAGCAGTAAAAGACGACTTCCGCAACCTCGAACAAATCACTGATGAAGAACGCCTCGCACGAAAAGAAGCCGTAAAACAAGCCAAACAAGAAACCAAAGACAGATTAGCACAAGAAGTAGCAGGAGACCCATATATCACCCTTTCATTCTATGACTATGAAAGTAAGCTCTATTTTATGGAAGTACTCAAAAACAAAATAGAAGAAGCAAAAATAATCTATTCTGTACACCCCGATGATAAGTATATCAAAGGCGAAATCGTTCAACAAATTATAGAAAATAGTTAGGAATATAACAATATTAACAATATGAAAAAAAAAGTAGGTAGAAAGCAAGAAATAACCGATGAAATGATAAAAAAAGCACTCATCGAAACATCAGGGCAACCCGTAAAAGCCGCTGAAATGTTAGGAGCCGACTATTCCTACATTTACAGAAGGATACGACAAAACCCCGAACTATACGAAATACAAAAAGCCTATCGTTCCCGCACCTTTCAAACAGTAGCCAATATGAGTGTCAATGCCCTTATATACGGCGTAATGCAAGAGCCCGAAACCGATGAAGAAGGCAATATCATTGACGGCAAATTCAAAAAGGTAAAAGTGCCAATGGCTAACCGCTTATCACTTATCCCTACCATTATGCAAACCTTCAAAACCGATGACGGTATAAAAGAGGAAGTATCTGTACAAGGAAGCATCGACATCGCTCAGTGGCTCAAAAGCAATAGCAAAAGTAATGATTAAAACACAGCCCGTATATAACCCCCTATACCTCAATAAAGATAAGTTCATCACTATCCTTTCAGGAGGTCGAGGCAGCGGCAAGTCGTATAATGCCTCTACCTTTTTAGAACGCTTATCTTTTGAGGGCGGGCATAAAATCCTTTTCAGCCGTTATACTATGGTATCAGCCCATAGTTCTATTATCCCAGAGTTTGAGGAAAAGATAGAAGCAGAGGGTACACAAGCGTATTTTAATATTACTAAAACAGCTATCAAAAACACCTTTTCAGGCTCTGAAATACTCTTTAAGGGTATCAAAACATCATCAGGAAACCAAACCGCTAACCTTAAATCATTACACGGCATTACTACCTTCGTAGGTGACGAAATGGAAGAATGGCTATCAGAAGAGGACTATGAGAAACTAATACTATCAATCCGTCAGAAAGGCAAGCAATTACGGGTTATCCTTATTCTGAACCCCTCCAATGCCGAGCATTTCATTTATAAGAAGTACATTGAAAAAACGCACAAGGTGGTAAAGATTGACGGCGTTGAGGTGCAAATATCCACCCACCCCGATGTATTGCATATCCACACCACCTACTTTGATAATGCAGAAAACCTCAATGAGCAGTTTTTTAAACAGATTGACGAAATCAAAGCCCAAAGCCTCGCACAAGCTACCGATGAACAAGGCAATTTCTCTCAATCTATGTTCAACAAAACCAAATACGCTCAAAAAATCATAGGTCGCTGGGCTGATGTATCCGAAGGGGTAATATTCACCGATTGGGAAGAAGGCGAGTTTGACACCTCATTACCTTATGGCTACGGACAAGATTACGGCTTTTCTATTGACCCTGATACCCTCATCAAAGTAGCCGTAGATAATCGCAGAAAAATCATCTATATAGACGAAAAATACTATAACAACAAGCAATTATCCTCTGACGGACTTTACCAGCTCAATAGCACCCTGATAGACAACCCTGACGACCTTATCGTTGCTGATAGTGCCGAACCTCGCCTGATTGCCGACCTAAGAGATAAAGGGCTAAATATAGAACCTTGCGAAAAGGGAGCAGGAAGCGTATCAGCAGGTATAACTACAATGCTCAATTATAAATTAGTGGTAACGCCTCACAGCTTCAACGTGAAGAAAGAGCTGAAAAATTACGCTTGGAACGATAAAAAAGCAGGTATCCCCATAGATAACTACAACCACGCCATAGATGCCATTCGCTATATCACTATGAAGCTGCTAAGCGGTACGAATAACAACTTATATCAACTCGCCTCAATGATTTAGCGGAGATCCTCCGCAGGCAACTCAAAATTAAAAATTTAGATACAATGACACAAGAAGATTTTAAAAAAGGCATTACCACCATAGACATCGCCCCATACCAACGGCAATATGAGGTAAAAAAGCACGATATACTCATCAATAAGCACCGCTACCCCGACCCTGAAATAATGATACAACTTACTGACGAAGTGGGTAATCCTCTTTTAGATAGTCAGAACAAACCACGATTTGAAAAACGTATTCGTTCCCTTAATCGTGTAGCCCTATCCTACCAAAAGCGTATCGTTAGAATTGCCACGATGTTCCAAACCGCTATCCCCTACAAGTACACCGCAGAGGATAGCCCACTTTTTGCTGCCTTTCAGAAGGTCATCAAGGCAAATAAAATGAACTTTTCCGACAGCAAAATATGTACAGAGGTGAAGCGTTACACCCAAGTAGCCGAGTTGTGGTATACGGAAGAAGAGCAGAACGAGAAATATGGTGTGCCTTCTCAATTCCTATTGCGACACAAAATCCTATCCCCTGAAAAATACACCCTATACCCACGCTTTGACGATAATAACAACCTCATATCCTTTGCCGTAGAAAGTACCACCAAAGAAGGCAAAACTGTATTCCAAGCCTTCACCACTGAATTTATATACACCTTCATTACCGAAAATGGGGTTACCACTACCGAAGTGAAAGAAAATATCATCGGCAAAATACCAGTGGTATTGTACCAGCAAGACAATCCCGAATGGGACGATGTACAGCACCTCATCGAAATAGCCGAAGAGCAGCGTACTTATTTTTCTGAAAGTAATAAGAAGTTCGGAGAGCCTATACTAATGATTTCTGGTAAGATAGAAGGTAAAATGTATGGCAATAATATGGGAGGCAAAGTATTCGAGGTAAAAGATGGAGGTAATGTACAATTCGTAGTGCCTCCTAATGCTAATGATAATTTTGATAGAGAAATGACAATGAACCGCCGTGATATTCACGAGTTTACCCATACTCCTGACCTTTCCGATGAGTTCTACGCCGGCAAAGGCAATATGCTCTCAGGTGTAGGGCGCAAACTCGCTTGGCTGCCCGCACACCTCAAAGTAAAAGACAATGAGGCTATATTTATACCAGCCCTACAAAGGCGTATCAATATCATTTTAGCCTTCCTTTCAAAAATGTATCTGCCCTTTGAAAAAGAACTGAAAGATATAGATATTACCCCTATCATCACCCCGTTTGATATTGACGATGATACCGAAATGATACGTACCCTTACAGAAGCCAATGGTGGCAAGCCCCTTATATCACAACGTGAAGCAATGCAGCGTTTCGGCATCACCGACCCCGAAGCCCAATTACAGCAAATCAAAGACGAGGAAAACAGCAACCTCAATGAAGCCGCTATCTAATGAACTACGATGAGCAACATAGAAAGCACCTAATGGCATACCTACAACAAGTAGAACGATTGTTTTACCAGCTTGTAGGTACAGCCGTATTTATAGCCCTCAAAACGGACTATAAGGAACTCATCGCAAGTACACTATTTGCCTTTGCAGCCACCAAGAAAGGAAAATCCTTTGATAAGGAATTAGCCAATTTCAGCAAACAATTAAACCAAATTATAAAGCAAGGTATCACCAACGAATGGGCATTTGCAAACCTTAAACAGGACCACCTACTAAGAGAAGGATTAACCAAGTATCAGAACTTAGAAGCCCTCGAAGCCTTCAAAGTACGAAAGATTAAAGATTTCACAGTCTCTGATAGGGTATGGGACATTGCCAAAAAAGCCCAAACCGAAATAGAACTCGCCTTATCTGTTTCCTTAGAAGAAGGTAAAAGCGCGGCACAGCTAAGTCGTGAAGTACGCAACCTATTGAACAACCCTACCGCCCTATTCCGAAGGGTCAGAGACCAATACGGCAACCTCGTACTAAGCAAGAACGCCCAAAACTATCACCCTGGGCAAGGAGTGTACCGAAGCGCCTACAAAAACGCCTTGCGCCTTACCAGCAACGAAATCAATGTAGCCTATAAGTCCGCCGATTGGTTGCGCATACAGCAAAACCCTGATATTGTAGGCTTCGAGGTACGCCTATCCCCACAGCACAAAGTCTATGATATGTGCGATGAGCTCAAAGGCAAATACCCCAAAACATTCCACTTTCACGGCTGGCACGTAGGCTGCAAGTGCCATATCATCACCCTGCTAAAAACCGATGAAGAGCTTATCAAGGAACTCAAAGCCGATGAAACCCTACCCCCCGAAAGCTCCTCTAATTACGTAGCCGAAGTACCCAACAACTATAAGCAATGGGTAGCTGATAACAAAGACCGCTTCAAGAATTGGAAAACAAAACCCTATTTTATTGAGGAAAATAAAAAATTAATAAAGAAATGAAAATAAATAACATCGACATACAAACTACCTACCAAACCCACTTATTAGACACCAACTACAAGGACCTTCTTTGCTACCCCTCGCTTAAAAAACTACCCTCAAATGAATGGGCAGAGTATTACGGCAAAGAGTACGACACTACCACCCCCGTACTTGATACCCAGCAATACACCCTCACCTTCATCAGCAAGGCAACCCATTACGCCCCCTTCATCACCTTCCTAACGGCACAAACCTACAACGATTTTCATTTTGAAGAGTTAGGCAAAACCTTTCGTTTGCGCTTCGTATCCGCTCAAAAAGCCAAAACCGAAGAAGGCTACATCACTACCGATATTACCCTCGCCAACGACACCCCCCTACAAGGCTACACCTACACCACCCCCAATGCATCGCTACCCCTTTCTGGCTTCACCATAGACGGTACAGACCTGTCCAAATATGGTATATACATTCTTGAAGAAACCCAAAACACCCTCCTGCCCACCTACGAGGTAAAAGAGCACCTCACCACCACCAGCAATACCTTGTCAGGCGTACAATACGCCCAGCACGCTAACACATTCAAAGAGCGCACCCTTACCCTGAATTGCTATATCAGTCAGCCTCTTACTTCCTTTTGGCAACTCTACGAGGCACTGCTATACCAACTCACCAAGCAAGGCGAACGAACCATTAACATTCCCCCCTCTTTCGCAAGGGTAGGGGGAGGACTTAAAGCTATCTACCAAAAAGCAAGCGTAAAGAATGCGCTGCTTGTAGGCAATACCCTCAAAGTAGAATTTACCCTCACCCTTACCCTTGTATAAAAATGTCAAATAATTGTCAAACCTCCTTGCTAATATACTATCAATACTAACGTACCTTTGCCTCACTTGTAATTCAGAGTTATGCAAATCAATTTTAATACAAACCGCCTTGATATACTTCCTACTGATGAAAGTTACCGCTATCGCTCCATTATGGGCGAGCATACCCTCACCCTATACTTTTCATTACCCACTTATACCGAAATCCCCACAGGAGCGTGGTGCGAGTTTCAGGGCGAACGCTACACCCTCAATCAGCCCGCTAAAATCGTAAAACATAACAGCAAGCACTTCGAGTACACCCTCACTATGGACAGCGAGGGCGCAAATCTACGTAATTACAAGTTCCGTAACCCCAACGATAAGACCCTCAAATTCCCTTTCACCGCTTCACCACGCTACCACGTGCAAATCCTTGTCGATTGTCTTAATATGATAGATAGCGGCTGGACGCTCGGAACTACTATCGAAGCCCCCGAAAAACTCATCTCCTACAACCATAACAACTGCCTCGAAGCGTTGGATATGATAGCCAAAGCCTTTGAGACCGAATACGAAATCATAGGCAAAACCATACACCTTCACAAGGTAGAATACTTTAAGGACAATCCCCTACCACTACAATATGGCAAAGGCAAAGGCTTCAAAACAGGCGTAAGTCGCACTACCGAGCAAAGCCGTATCACTCGCCTCTATGTACAAGGGGGCGACCGTAATATCGACCGCTCCAAGTACGGCAATAAAGAACTATTACTGCCCAAATCACAAGAGTACGTATATGAAGGTGTAACCTTCGTTTCAGACGACAAAGGGCTATCTATAAGCATCAAGAACCCCCAACCCCCCTCCTTTGGAGGGGCTGGGGGAGGAGCAGGGGGAGGAATCAACGAACAAAGCCTCGACCTTTCCCATATATACCCCAGTCGCAAAGGCACTATATCCGCCGTTTTTGAAGTCGATAAAGCCAAACACTTCTACGACTTCACCGATACTACCATACCACAAGCCCTCAACTTTTGGGATATGCGCATCAATGGCGAAAAGATGCTTATCTATTTTGAAAGCGGTATGCTTTCAGGGCGCGAGTTTGAAGTACAGAAATACGACCATACCCAAAAACGATTTCAGCTTGTCCCCAAGGAAGAAGACGGCACAACAATGCCCAACGATATATTCAAGCCAGCCGTAGGCGATAAATATTCCGTCTATAATATGCAAATGCCAGCTGCCTATATTTGCGACAATGCCACAAAGTCAGGTGCCAGTTGGGAAATGATGAAAGAAGCCTGCAAATACCTATACGAAAACCGCGCCGACCACTTCACCTTCACCGGCGATTTAGACGGCATTTGGGCAAAAAAACATTGGGTAAATGTAGGCGGACGGCTTAAAATGGGCGCATATATCCACTTCTCCGATACCGAGTTTCAGCGCACCCCCGTAGCCATTCGCATCGTAGGGCTTAAAGAGTATGTCAATAACCCATACAGCCCCCAAATAGAGCTATCCAACAAAGTACAAGGGCAGTCCTTCGCCACCGAAATACGCAAACTCCAAAACCAAGAAGTATATTTCGGCGAACTCAACAAGCGCACCTTATCCGAAACCAAACGCAGCTGGCGCAACGCCTTAGAGACCATTAAGCAGGTAGAAGAAGCCTTTCCTGAATACACCAAGAGCATCATTCCTGTCACCATTCAGACGATGATGGCATTAGTAGGCAACAAGTCAGGGCAATTTGTCTTTGTCAGCAGCAAAGCAACCCCTATCACCGTACCACACAGCCTCTATTTTGATAAAGCAACCAAGCAACTCAACGCAGGCAGCGGTTGGATAAAGCACTACGCATTAGGTACAACCGATATTAAGCCCAATTATTCAGCAGCGGACTATAAATATTGGTACGCACCAGCTTTTGTATCAGGCAGGTTAGACGATAAGGCAAAAACCTATTATCTATATATCAAAGCAAGCAAAGTCGTAGAGACAGCCCAGTTTGTCCTATCCGAAACCAAGATAGATATAGAGCAAGAAGCAGGCTATTACCATTTCCTATATGCCACCGTCAATTCCGAGTACAATGGCGAGCGAGGTATAGCCCAGCTCAACGGCTTTACCGAAATCACCGGCGGACAAATCAAAACAGACAAAATCACATCAGGCAACGGCGAGCAGTTTATCCAGCTATTAGATAAAGAAATCATCATCAAAGCTAACCTACACATCACAGACGGCAACAAAACCGAAATAAAGCAACTCGTTAATCCTGATTTGCTATCATTGGAGAACAGATTAAAACAGTATTCTAACGACCAAACAAGCAATATCCAAGTAGGCGGAAGAAATTTAATCTTGAAAAGTAATAATAAAATTACTAATAATAATTATGCTATTACAAGTTTTCTTTTGTCAGAAGAACCTAAAGAAAATGAACAGGTTACTTTTACTTTAAAAGGAGAATTAGGAGCTGGGAAAAGTGGTTTTAGGTTATATAATAAGAGAGGGTATCAAGAGTTATGTATTTTACAAGATAAAGGGAATGGTATATATCAGCAAACATTTAATTGGAAAAAAGACCCTACAACCCCTTTCTTGGCTGTTATATATGTTTTTCACCAAAATGTAATTGTAAATAGCACCATAGAATGGATAAAACTTGAAAAAGGCAACAAACCCACTGACTGGTCTCCCGCTCCTGAAGATTTAGAAACTCAAATACAAACCGAAAAACAAGCACGTGAACAAGCTATCGCTACCGCAAAAACCGCTACCGAAAATTATGCACGTACCCAGTCCGAACTCACCAAAGCACAAGCCATAGCCGAAGCCAATAAGCAAGCAGGTATAGCCCTAACAGCCGAACAACAAGCACGTATCTTACAACTCCAACAAAACCTACAGCAAGCTAAAACCTTTGCCGAGCAAAAGGTAAATGAATTGCAGGTGGGAGGAAGGAACTATATTGTTGGTTCTAATGTGATGATAAACCACGCATATAATACAACTATGAGTATATCTAATGAACTTATAGCGGCACTTAATGTAAGTAGACTGGTTACTGTATCTGTGTATATTGAATATTCTAAGCTGATAGCATTGGGTAATAGAAGGTTAGGATACGAGTTTGTTATTACTTATACAGATAATTCTAAACAATATGTACACGCTTGGAAATACTTATCAGAAGCAGACTTAGGAGGGAGCTATAAAGGACGTTTTTCATTAATACACGCTCTACATAATGGTAAGACAATTCAGAGCATTGCAAGTACAGGTTTACATATACAATGTACAGCGGAGAATGTTAAATTAGGATTGCCAAAGGTAGAGATAGGCAACAAAGCCACTGATTGGTCACCCGCGCCTGAAGATATTGAAAACAAAGTTGCAGACATTCAAACAGACCTACAAAACGCTATCAACAACGCCAATGCACTCATTGCAGCCGAAAAAAGAAATATTGAAAACTCAAACACACGTATCCAAAACCTTGAAAACAAAACACAAATATTCAGCAACACACAAATAGACGGTAATGTGGTAGCTACTGGTACGCTTATAGTAGGAAATACACAAGGTACAAAGGCAGGTATTACTGGTACGGGAATGACTAATGATAGCATACGCATTTGGGCAGGAGAACCCGATAAAACAAAACCTATAGAAACCCCCAAAGAAGCTGAAGATAGACGCCGTCAATCTGCTTTTTTAGTACTCCAAGACGGCACCCTACACGCTACCAATGCCAATATATCAGGACACGTAGAGGCTACCAGCGGACAAATAGGAAATTTTCATATAAAAAGTGCAAGTGAAACAAAATTAGAAGCCGACGGACTCAAAATAGCATCTGATGGAATAATAAAAGCATTAGGATTTGGAGAAAATAGTCGCACAACACAAGTGCTAATAAATGACCCCGATGTGTTTAAAACATTTGATAAGTCTGCTGTAGATGTATTTTCGTCAGGGTTTGGTATCACTACCCATTCAGCTATGAAATTAGAGAGTAGAGGAGGCGAAAAAAGTACAGCTCTTATACTAAAATCTATGAACGGAGAAGAAAATATAGCCCTCAATATTGAAGAAGGTGATATAATGGTTAAAGGGCAAAAAGGATATACCAACACACACGAAATTAGTAACCACAGAATAACCATAATCAATGGTATAATAACCAATATAGAATATATAGGATAATAATTCAAAACTCAAAAACAATTCAATATTATGCAAATCATTCAAAAAACAACCCACATTACATCACAAGAAGAAGTACAAGGCGTAATCGTGATGTACTCTTACGAATTTGAGAAAGACCAAAACCCTCAATCAATATCTTTCTCTGTACAAAAGAAAGTAGAAGAACAAGGTTACTACCCCTACCTACACGGAAATGTTACTAACCATAGCTTCGATGTTCAAAACAACAGTTTCCAACCCTCAGATATTGAACTCTACAAGCACATTCACGAGACTTGCGCTGCTATTATCAATGGTCAAACCACGAATGATAAAAGCATATCAGAGTAGTAAATTGCTAACTAATCACCAATCAAAAAGGCTATCAGCACCACGCTAATAGCCTTTTTTCTTTCACTTTCTTAAAACCGAAATAACTTATACCGCCAACCTATCCACACCACCAATAGCACAACCACCACCCACCACCATCTTATTACTATTCCTTTCACTTCTTTTGTCTTATAAGCCATCGTTATCGACTCGTTTATCCTTCGCTCTTCCTTAGAGCTTTGTATAACCGTATTAGTAAGAGTAGCCTTCGCCTCTATTAGGCTATTAGAAAGGCTGCTTTTGCCACTTATCCTCACCTTTCCACCTGTTACCCTTATCATCTCACTATCACCGTCCCTAATGCGGTAATACACCAACTCCTTACTATTCCCCTCGCTATCCTTATCACTTTCAAGGGTTACTTCATATTCTTGTAAGGCGTGCGTATCAAGCTGTAAGGTTTGCGCATTGTGCTGAAAAAGAGCCATACTATCCTTGTACTTTATAATACGCTCCTTTTGCACCTGCTTTTGTTCGGTAATGGTTGCCTTGCGAGTTCTACACCCTATGAGGGTAAGAAATGCTAATAATGCAATGATTATTCTATTCATAACTACTTTTCTTGTTTTCTAATTTCTTTTTCGAGCCACATTGTGCCCTCTTCTAATTTTGTAATTACAAGTGATAACTCTCTTGTACGTGGCAACTGCTCTACTTTTGTAAGTAAGCTGTCCAATTCCTTTTTTAATTCTTTAAATTCTGCTGTCATATTCTTCTATTGTTTTGATTAACTTCTTTAAACTATCGGCATAGTTAGGCGCGGTTGCATAGCCCGCTTTGGCTACCTCCTCAGCAAACTTATACGGGTCCGCTTTCACCTCCAACGCCTTAGCGTATCTTTTGTTTTTGAAAAAGAATTGAGCGTGGTCGGTAAAGCATTCCTCAGGCGTGTCATACTTCCTAAACCAGTCCTTCACCCTGTACAACCACTTCCCATTGGTGAGCATCTTCACTGATACCACCAGCGGAAACAAATGCTTCATATTAGGGCTATTCAGCACCTCCGTAGTCAGCAGCAATTGCCGCTTATTCTCAGGCGTGTCAGCCGTAGCCTTCACTCCAAAAAACATATTCCCTGGCACACTCTTAGCCCAGCCCGTTTCCAACGCCGCTTGTGCCAAAATAAAGAGGTGCGAAATCCCCGTTTTGAGCTCCGTTTCCAGCGCAAAACGCTTGTATTGCTTTATAAATTCCTTCGGTGTCATTGTTGTTCGTTGTTAGAGGTTTGAGATGTTTCGGACTGTTCAGCTTGTTCAGATTTTTCATTCATATAATTAGAGATGGTTTTAGCGACTTCCTCTAAATTCTCACGATTGATAAACACTTGCTGAACGACTTGTCCCGCTCGGTCTAACCGCACTTTGTCTTCGGCTTTTTCGCGTATCGATTTGATTTCAATTAGACATAGCACTATTGCCATAAAGAAAGTGATAAAAGGAAATAGCCACAATGAAGTTTGGTAATAGATTTCTAAGTACCAAGAGAGCAAGCCGTACATACTATCCACAATAGTACAAGCTATAAGTATGTTGTAGTATTGCGCCATCTTGCTAATGGTACGCCTATATCCGTATGAGTTACGCGCAATACCCAAACGTTTAGCTTTGCGCACACCACTCCAAAGGTCGGCGAATATCATAAGGAGTACAAGAATGTAGATACCGAGTAGTATCCATAGAATTACAAAAATCTTTTCCATTTACAATAAAATTAAAGGTTTACAACGCAAAATTACCACATTATGCCCCCCCTTTTACGCTCCCCTTCAAAATGTCAAAAAATTGTCAAACCACCCTTACATTACTTAACATTTTACCACCTACTTTTGCAAAAACAAATATTGTACATCTATGTTCTTAGAAAAATTATTACAAGCACTCAAAACCAAGTATGCGCACTTGGGGTTGGACGAAGCTATTTTAAAAGCAATCGCTACCCGATTGGCGAATGCGGTTAAAGAAGAAAGCGAAATTGAAAACGCCGTTAAAGGAGTTGAGGAAGAAGTTAAGCTATTGCAATCAGTAGCCGATAAAGGGCGTACCAGCCTTACAAAGGCAGAGGAGGCTCGCAAAAAATTAGAGAAAGAACTTGAAGAAGAAAGGGCTAAATCTAATCCAAAACCTCAAAACCCACCTACTCCCCCAAAAGAGCCTAAACCTGATGAAATACCAGAGTGGGCAAAAAGCCTCTTGGAAGCTGTTAACAATCAAGGTAAGGCTATTCAAGCCTTTCAAGAAGAGAAGCAACAACAAAGCGCCAAGGAACGTTTCCTAAACCAACTCAAAACGCAGGGGGTATCGGAAACATTCTACAAACACCACTTAGGGCGTACTTTCAAAGACGATGAAGAAATGAATGCCTTTGTCAGCGAACTAAAAGCCGATGAACAAGCGTTTTTGCAAGCACAAACCAATACGCAACTATCATCGCTATCAGGTTCGGTATTAGGAGCAGGAAAAGACAACAATGGCGTTTCTGCCGATGTACAAGCGTATATTAACGATAAATTCAATAAACAGTAAACACTTATGAACGAAGTTAAAATTTCAGACAAAGCAGGTCGCCAAATAGTCGTGTTTGACCAGTTGGATGTTACCTACCCTGGTGGGGTGTATATAGACCCTACTACTGCTAAGGAACGCTTTACCGATGGAGTTATCCCCGCAGGCACGCTCGTAATGCCCGACACTAATGGTACATTCAAGGTTGTAAAAGAAGACCTTTCACAAGCCAATACCGCAGGAGCATTGGGGCTTACCGCTCACGATGTAGTCATTGACGATATGCCACTTGTAGCAGTCGTAATGGCAGGAACAGCACGCAAAGACGCGCTACCCGACAAAGAAAAAGCAGGCGTGGCATTCCTACGCACCGCTTTGCCTCGTATCTCATTCGTTTAATAACTTAAAAATTAAAAGCAGATGAATATCAACGCAAATAACATTATTACCGAGTTCTCTCAGGCTAATATGAATGCTATTATCCAAGCCTACCCATTAGGAGAATTGCGCTACCGCGAATATTTCCCATTGGTGTTCAACCCTTATCTTAGATATTCTAATATCGAAGGGGCTGACGGTGCTAAAATAATGGCGGACATCGTGGCTATTGGCTCAAAAGCACCACGCAAAGGGCGCGAGTTCGTGGAAAACATCAAAGGCGAAATACCAAAAGTAGAAATAGCCCGTGATTTGAACGAAAAAGACCTCCTAACCATTCAGCAACTCCGTTATGCGGTAAATGCGAACCCTACTAATGCGGGTATCAAAAACCAGCTTATTGAAAAGATATACGAAGACCCTCGTTTTTGTATTGACGGTATCAATGCTCGTATGGAGTGGATGGCTAAACAACTTGTATCTACTGGTAAATACAAAACTACCACTACCAATAATGGTGGAGTGGTGAATGTATCGGTAGACTTCAAGGTGAAAACACAAAACGCCCTCAAAAAATGGGCAGATGCGGATGCGAACCCTATGGAGGAAATCGAAAAATACCAAGAGGAAGCCAAAGGCAAAGGGTATAGTTATACCACTATCACTATGAGCCGTGCCACTCTCAATCAGGTATTGAAGAACAAAAACACACGTGCATTTGTGTTAGGTGTTCCTATCAACAACACTACCATTTTGCCTGATGTACGTTTGGAGCAACTCAACGCTGAACTTGCTGAACGTGGATTGCCTATTATCAAAGTATGGGAGTCTTTCATCAGCTTTGAGGGCAAAGACGGAGAAGTAATAGTGGCTAATGGTTGGGAAGAAGGAAATATCCTATTCTCTACATCAGCTCAACTGGGTACTACCCAATATACCACGACTACCGAGTTCACAATGGACTTTGCCGATGTGATGAGCAAATCTATTAAGGATAACTTCATTTTGGTAAATACTTTTGGGCATCAAGACCCTATTTCAGTATCTACCAAAGCCACAGCGTTCGCTACTCCGGTATTGAACGACTCTAAGCGCAAACTCATCATCAAAACGAAGTACTAAGATGACTGCACAAGCGTACATAGATGAAAAACTCAAACTTTGGAACGTAGAATACCCCACAACCCTACTCATTGCAGAAATGCAGCGAGTAGGATTGGGACTTTCTGATGAGTTCAACGAGGAGAACGAACGAAAGACAAAATTGTTTTTCTACAACCTTATTCCTGAACTCTTATTGCGCCCAGTGTCCTTTTCTGAGGGTGGTTTATCTTTCTCTTATGACAAATCGGCTATTACTGCCTTTTACAATTTGCTTTGTAAGCAGCTCGGTAGGGTGAATTTGTTGGAGGAAAAAGCCACCGTAAGAGATATTACCCATTTATTCTGAAATACTGCAAGGAAATGAAAATATACCCGTACCTATTGAAGGTGAAAGCATCGCAAGCCCCTACTATTGATGAAAATGGCATACCTATCTATCCAAGCGACCCTATCGAGTGGCAAGAAATAGGTGTATGTCGTGATGAAATAGCAGGAGCGGGGCAAAAGATAAGCAAAGTAGACGGACAAATATTTGAATGTACTGCTACTGTCTATGCCCCTAAAAATACACCAAAAATAGAAGCGGGTACAACCTTGCAAGTAGTAGATACAGAGGGGAATATTCGCCTTGAAAAGCAAGTAATACGATTTTCAAAAGACCTTTTTCACTGCCGTATATTCGTATGATAACACCACAATTCACCCCAGCAGATATAGAACGTATGCTTCAAGAAAAGATAGCCAAATACGAAGAGAAAATAGTACGTATCCTTCGTATTGTAGGTGAAAAGTGTATCAATGAAGCTCGTGAGCACGGAAGCTATCAGGACCAAACGGGCAATCTCCGTTCGTCTATTGGGTATATTGTCTTAAAAGACGGCAAACCCATTGAAAAAGGAGGTTTTAAACTTACTAAGTCAGGTGGCAACGGACAAAAAGAGGGTGAAGCATTCATCAATAAAGTAATATCTCAATACCCAAAAGGTTTTGTACTGGTAGTAGTAGCAGGAATGAAGTACGCCGCTTATGTAGAAGCACGCAATTACAATGTACTCTCATCAGCTGAATTATTAGCCGAAAAAGAAGTGCCAAAACTCCTAAACGCATTATCGCAATGAAAAAAACAGCCTCGCAAATAGAAGCCGATATTTACAAGTACTTTAAGGATAAGATAAATCCCCTTATCAATGGGCAAACCTATCGTAGTGGTGTGCGTCCGTTGAACTCACAAAAAGAGGATTGTGTAATAGCATTCCTTACTGGTTTAGATGGTCAATATCAAACGGGGGTGATTAACATCAATATTTTTGTCCCTACGGTCAAAAATAACGATAATCAGTATAGTAAAAACTTTGTACGTTGTGAAGCTATCGAGGGTGCTTTAATGCCTATCATTGAAGAAGCTAAAACTGCCTTGCATAATTACAAGTTACAACTTCATCAGCTTATACAAACCTTTGAGGACACGGATATTAAGCAGTTTTTCATCAACGCAAAAGTAAAATTCAGATATAACACATTTAACGGGTAGCACCCGTAGGCAATTAATCATTAACATTTAATCATTGTATTATGGCATTCGTAGATAATAACGCCACCGCTTGGGGCGAAATAGAATTTAAATTTGGAGCACCAGGAGCAGGAGGTGCAATGGGTACTGTACTAAAAACGTTAGGTATCGTCAAAGAAGATAGTTTTTCTTTTGAGACGGAGGACGGCAAAGAACTCAAATGGACAGCCATTGGTGGTAAAATCATCGACCAAATGAAAAGCGAACCTACCCTGAAAGCAAAATGTACCGTTAAAAACCTTAACAAGGCATTGCTTTCTGAAATTTGGGATGTAGAAGAGTCAGGCGACAAACTCATCATCAAGTCTTTTGTTTCTACCAAGAAGTTCTCTTTTTCTATTGTTCCAAAAGTGTCAGGAGCAGAAAAAGTTGATATGTTCTACTGCTCAATAAGTGGTAAGCTCAACTATACAGCAGATAGTGGCTACAATGTAGATGTAGAAATCACTATCCTCAATGGTGGTAAAGGATTTTTATCAATCGAAAAAGTAGCATAACCTATGGAAGAACAAGTAGCACAAACCCTACTTGAAGAACCTACAACGGTAACCATTGGGGGCGAAGCGTACCAAGTCGCTCCGCCCTCTATTTTTACCCTCGTAAGGGCTTCAAAGTACATCAGCAAAATACCTACCGACACTATTAGTGAGGGGAATATATTAGGCTCAATCATACACAATGCCGAAGAATATGAGAATATAGCGTGGGCTATATCAGTAATCCTATTAGGCAAAGATTTTACTCAAATAGTTACCTATCCTAAATGGCAGTTTTGGCGCAAAAAGAAGAATGTAACCAAAGGCGAATTGCTGGCAAAAAAACTCATTAATACCCCCATTACCGAAGTATCAGCCGCCTTCTTTAAAGTGTTAGGACAAATAGATATACGCGCTTTTTTCGTCATTACCACTTCCCTCAAAGGAATGATGATAACCAAACCAACGAAGGAAGTGGAGAACCAAACGACAGCATCTGGGGACTTGTAGGCTCATTCGCCAAACAGTACGGGCTCACCTTCAACTACGTGCTAAAAGAAATAAGCTATGCCAATGTAATGCTTTACAGTGCCGTTATCCCCTCTTATGACTATGACAAGGATACTAAAAAAGCCCCACAGAAATCAGAAAAACGCACCTCCTATGCCGATTTTCTCAAAGGAATAAAACAATTCACCCAATAACCTATCTAATATGCAACCACAAGACGGAGCCCTATTATTCCAAGTAAGAGCCGACCAATCACAGATACAAAAAGATGTAGAGGCTATCAAAAAACAATTCGAGCAAATGACACGCAAAGCCGTTGAAGAGGGCAAAAAGCAAGCCGATGTATGGCAAACCCTCCTCAAAGGTGCAACCGCCTATTTCACCCTGCAAGGCGCGCAATCCTTCATTAGCCAAATGATAGCCGTACGCTCCGAATTTCAGCAGCTCGAAATATCTTTTGGGACGATGCTCAAAAGCAAGGAAAAAGCCAACGAACTAATGGCACAACTCACCGACCTTGCTGCTAAAACCCCCTTCGGATTGCAAGAAGTATCCGAAGGAGCAAAACGATTGCTCGCCTTCCAAGTACCTGCACAAGAGGTAACCGAAACCCTTCGCCGTATGGGTGATGTCGCCGCAGGGCTCGGTGTCCCTATGGGGCAACTCATTCACGTATACGGGCAAGTCAAAGCACAAGGAAAGCTAATGACCAACGACCTATACCAGTTTATGAATGCCGGTATTCCTATCATTGCCGAACTAAGCAAAGTCGTAGGCAAGAGCGAAACCGAAATCAAAGATATGGTATCAGCGGGCAAAATAGGTTTCCCTGAAATACAAGCCGTTATCAAGAATATGACCAACGAAGGCGGCTTGTTCTATAACCTAATGGCAGAGCAAAGCAAATCATTAGGCGGACAAATATCCAACCTGCAAGACAATTTCGACCAAATGCTCAACGAAATAGGCAAAGCCAGCGAGGGGGTCGTATCAGGAGCCATTAGCGGAGTAGCCTATTTAGTAGAAAACTACCAAACACTCGGCAAAATCATCGCAGGGCTCATCACCACCTACGGAGCATACAGAGCCGCCGTTATCGTCAATAATACCCTCGTAGCCCTCAGCACCCAGCTTACTAATGGCTGGACAGTAGCACAACTCGCCCAATACAGAGGGCTTTTGCTGTTAGAGAAAGCCCAAAAACTCCTCAATGCCACTATGCTCTCCAACCCCTACGTATTTATGGCAACAGCAGTAGCCGCATTAGCCGCAGCAATGTTCGTCCTTACCGATAGAACTTCATCTGCCGAAAAAGCCCAAAAACGCCTCAACGAAGAAAGAGAAATCGCTATGGCTAAGGAGCAAGAACACAAACAGCATATCGAAGAACTTATCGATACCGCTACCAACCAATACCTCGCCGATACCGATAGGCGCAAAGCCCTTACAGAACTTGCGGGTGCTTATCCCCAAATATTCGCAAAATACGATATAGAAAGCATCAAACTTGCCGATATACTCAAACTCAAAAAAGAAATAGCCGAGTTTGACGCCAACAAAGCACGCGGGCAACGCCAAACCGACTATTCCAAGAATAAAGAATACGCCAAAATACTGTACGATATAGGCACAAAACAAGGCAGCAAAGGCTTTGACGAAATAGCCAAAGGTTCAGACCTCGACAGAGTAATTACAGAGAAATTCGGCAACCACTGGCGCACCTTTGGGAATTATAGCGAAATATACGCCTACTTCAATGAAAAGCAAAAAAACGCCAAAAAAGAACTAAAAAGCGATGCCCTTAGCGATTGGACAGCCAACCTTAAAAACCAATCTGAAACCGAACTCCAAAAACAATTAGAGCAGCGCAAACGCCTCATTGCCGACCTGCAAAAACAAGAAAAAGAAGGCAAAAAATGGGCTTCACACGGTGTAAAGTTTGGCGAGGAGTGGTACGCCTTCAATAAAGAAGAACTACAATCACAAGCACAAGCCCTACAAGCACAATTAGACCACCTTCACGAAAAAACATATAGCTATACCGACCTTTCAAAGAAGTATGCAGCAGCCGTAAAAAACGCTGAAAAAGCCCTCGCTGATATTACCAACAACAAGGCAGGATACAAAACCGAAACAGACTATCAGAAAGCCGTTTCCGAAGCAAAGGAAAATCTCAAACAAGCCAAAAAGGTGTATGACGACTTCACCGTAAAGCCGTCTAAAACCAAAAAGGAGAAAACAAAAACAGAGTTCGACACCGAAAAAGCCAACAGAGACCACCAGCGACAAATCCAAGACGACCTTTTTAGGCAAGAAGAAGCCCGCATCAAGATAATGCAAGATGGGGCTGAAAAACGCCTTGCTATCATACAATTAGAGTACGACAAGCAAGAAGAAGAGATAAGGAGGCGTTCGCAAGACCAGTTAGCCGCTTTCATTGAGAACGAAAAGCAAAAAGCCGCAGCAGCGGGCAAATGGAAAAAAGGGCAGGACTTCGACACCAATACCGAAGCCATCAATGCCGAAAAAGACCGCCTTGCCGAAAACGAAAAGACACTTTTAGCCTCCAATGCCGATTACCAACGCTTTCAACAGGAACAAGTCTATAAAGAGCTGTTAGAAAAGTACCAGACTTACACCGACCAGCGCAAAGCCATTGAAGAAAAATACAATGCCGATATAGCAGCCCTACAAGCCAAATTAGGGGCAGACGCTCCACAAGTGAAGAAAGCACAAGACGAAAAGGCACGTGAGCTTAAAAAGTTGGATATACTCTACAAAAAAGAAGGCACAGCCATTGCAAAACTCTTTGAGAACCTACGCAAAAAGACCGTCAAGGAAATACGCCAAACCATTACAGACGCCGAAGCCGAGATTGATGCCTTAGCAAGCAACCTCGATATGAGCGACAATGCCAATGTAGAGTTTATTAAAAACCTCCGTCAGCAGTTAGAACAAACAAAAGACACCGCCGACCGTAGCGACACTACCTTTGGCAAGCTCGGCACAAATATTAAGAAGCTATTCCACGCCAAACCCAATACAGCCGAGTGGCAAGAAGCCTTCAATGGTATGCTATCATCAGCTCAATCTATTACAGGCGAGTTTGCCCAATTAGGACAAGAATTTGAAAAACTCGGACAAAGCTCAGGCAACGAAAGCCTGAAGCGTATAGGGCAAACAATGCAAAATGTAGGTAATGTGCTTAATCGTACATTGTCTATGGCGCAAATAGGAGGGTCTGTAGGAGGAGGCTGGGGAGCGGCAATTGGAGCAGTTGTAGGGTTAGTTACATCAGGGTTTGAAAATGCAGCCAAAGCACGTATGGAGCACGAAAAGAAGTTGCAAGAAATAGCCAACTCTAAGATAAATCAGCAAAGCGAGTACAATCGACTTTTGTACGAAGAGCGAATGCTACACAAGGAGAATACTTCTGTATTTGGAACAAAAGAAGTGGCTACCGCTCTTGGCTATCTAAAAGAGTATAAAACCCAGTGGGACTCCTTACAAAAAGACATCACAAGCGGTCTTACCAAAGAAAGAAGAGACTATCTAAAGAAAAATTCTAATATTTTTGCCAATGGGTATTTAAATTTTTTAGAATTAGCATCAAAACAAAGCAAACTTGAAAAGATAAGGATAGCAGACGGCAGCTATACCACTGGGGCTTTGTGGTGGAAAGAATCGCATACTGTTTGGAAAAGTGTTGTAGATGTTTATCCTGAATTGATAAAAGCCAATGGTGAATTTAATGCCGAATTAGCTAAAAGTATTGTAAATAATAGGGAATTTGGAGACAGCGGGAAACAAGCCTTACAAGATATTATTGACAGTTACGAACGAGCGCAAGAAGCTCAAAAGAAGTTTGAGGATTACCTACAGAGTACCTTTGGAGAACTCGGCAAGGACATTACTAATAGCGTATATACAGCATTACAGAAGGGAGAAGACGCCTTTGAAAGTTTTGCCAAATCAGTAGGAAATATAATAGGCAAATTAGGGAAGCAGATGGTGTATGAGCTATATGTAGCAGATGCTTTCAAAGATTTGCAAGCGAAGCTACTTCAGGCAGGTAAAGATAGCAAGGGTAATAGCGAAGGTTTTGCGCGCCAATCATCTCAACTTGTAGGCGATTTTGGCAATGCGATGAAAGGCAAAATAGGTGAAATGCAAGAGTTTTTGAAGAAGTGGAATGCTATGAGCAGCGGTTTAGGTTTTGACTTCCTTAATGAGCAACGCAAGGCTACAGAAAAAGGATATATGCGAATGAGCCAAGACACAGGAGACGAATTGTTAGGGCAAGACAGATTGCAAACAGAGTTACTGAAACAGACCAAAGACGGCATACTACAAGCTATTGAGTACTATAAAGGGTTTACAAATTCATTTGAAACGCTCAAAAGCAACTTAGCCCAGCAGTTACAGCACCTTGCAGGAATTGAGACAAATACCTACCAATTACACGAAATGAAAAAGGATATAGCAGGAATGAAACGTGGTATAGATGAACTTACTACTAAAGGTATTAAACTGAAGTCATAAAAAAAGCCCTCACAACGAGGGCTTTTTTACTATCTCCTATCGCTTCTGGCTTCTTTAAAATAAATTTTATCATTATAGGAAAACTTCCATTTATATATAAATGTATATTCTCTACCTATAGGAATTGGATTAGTGAAATATTCCACTTTTTCTTCAAAAGTATTGTAATCAATGGTAGTTAAAGATGTGTTGGTAATAGCTTCTATTATTTCTACAGAATGAACTTTTATTTTTAATCCTGTTTCGTTATGAAAATAACAATACATTGTTTTTGTGGGTGTATTACTACCTAATGAGTATCCTGTAGAAGTTTCAAGTCTTACATTGTCTATTAAGTAGTCATCTAATATTTTTACTGATTTTACTTTTAGTTCTAAGTATTTACCATTAGCAAGAGTTCCTTTTATTGTAACTTCACTTTCAATAGGTTTTTTAGCAATAAGAACCCCGTCTTTTACTTCTGCATATTCAGCATTAGAAGATGTCCATATAACATTTTTATCTTTGGCATTTTGAGGCTCAAAAACAACATTTAAAGAAACTCTTTGATTTTCGTATAGTTTAATATTAGAATATTCTATATGATTGTCTCCTCCTAAATTTTTACTATATTGAAATTCTAACCACCCTTTTGGATAATCCTTTAACTTTATAACATCTACTTCTATATCTTTTACTATAACACGGCAAGAAGATTTTAACTTTCCAATAGTAGCTGTAATCGTACAAATTCCTGATTTTAAACCTGTCAGTTCGCCTCTTTCAACAATAGCTATATTTTTATCACTTGTTGTCCATTCTATATTTTCAGTGGCGTTTGTAGGTGTAATACTATATTGTATGAGTTTAACATTTCCTACAGTAATAGACAACTCATTAGGTAGTGATATGCTTTGAGCCTCTACATCACTAACAATGATAGGAATTTTTTTAGTTATATCTTTTTGAGAATTTGAAGCTATAATTAGTAGATTTGTAGTACCTTTTATTACTCCAAATACACGATATTTGTTATATTTATCTGTAACACGAGCTATTCTATCATCTTCAATTTCAACTCTTTTTATATACCATTTAGGCTCATTTGACTTGATAGTAATATCCTCAGGAACTCCAATTTTGACAGATATTGGGTTATTAGATACAATAATTTCAGGTAATCTTTCTTCGTCTTTGTCGTTCTTTGAACAACTTGCAATAGCAAGCACCGCTATTAGTAATAATACAATTCTTTTCATTGGTTATTGGTGTTTTTAAATTATTTTCCAAATAGTTTATTCATTACATCGGCTTGTTCCTTTTGGAAAAAGTCCCTCAGATAATGTTCAGTAGTTGATAGCTTAGTATGTCCCAGCAGTTTAGAGATGTGAAACAAATCTACTTCGTTTTTTACTGCATAACTCGCAAAGGAGTGTTTGGCTATATGCATTGAAACGTGCTTAGTGATACCTATATGCTCGGCAAGTATCTTTATAGCCCTATTTACCTTATTATTGGCTATAAAAATTGTATATTCTATCCCCTCAATGTCTTTATCCTTACACTTATCAAGAACAGGAAATACATACTTTTTATTAGTTTTGTATTTCTGTAATATGGCAGACAATTTAGGGGTAATAGGAATGTATCGTGTTGCCCCAGCCCTTTTTTCAGATTTACCCATTGTATAAACGATTTCGGTATCGGTTACATTTTCCCATTTCAGCTTACATACATCACTAAAACGCATTCCTGCGGTATAAAATGAAAAAAGAAACATATCACGAGCTAAAACCATTGATTTGAAGCGTGGGGCTATATCATACTGCTCAAAAAGGGTTATTTCCTCAATAGTTAGGCTTTCCTTTTTGGTATTCACAGTCCTAATTTCATACCCTTTGAGGGGGTTTTTCTCAATAAGTCCCAGTTTTACGGCTTTATTGAGAATTGCGTTTAAGCACTTAAAATTAGAGGCTATGGTATTAGGTTTATTGCCACGTTTCATTAGCCACAGCTCATAGTCTTTTGCCCATAGGGGGGATATATCAGTAAAACTAAGATAAGAGGAAAAAGTACGTAGTTTATCAAGGTAACTCTGATATGTTTTAGCCGTTCTTATAGCTTCTTTCATTCTTGTCTCATCAATTATAGACTGGTAAAAGTCTAACATTGAAGAACTATCGTACTTTTTGCTATTTTTATAGATTTGCAGCAGTCGTTTTGCTGATACACCCTCATTTTTGTAATAGAGCATTTTCACCTCATTAAGGAGTGCATTTAGCGAGGCGTTAAGCTGTTCCTCAAGTGTGTTTTTTTTCACTTGCTGCTTTTTTTCGTCCCATTGAGTTTTGAGTACCGAAACGCCAGTATCTAAATACTGAATATCCTTAGAAGAGGTGAAGAAGCGCAAGCGCACTGCCTGTGTGCCATTTTGCTTTTTATAGTCTCTTAATTGGAATTGAAAGTTCATAGGCTTATATTATCATTGGTTCAATATTGGTTCATAAATCTTCAAAAAATAATCATCAATAACCACCTATGAACATTTTGTAATTCCTTGTAAATCTGATATAGACACCTAATTTACTGATATTTAGGCTTCGCTTTCCTTCATAGTGTGACAAACTAGCAGA
>NZ_KB291308.1:0-1251 GCF_000318275.2 Capnocytophaga sp. oral taxon 332 str. F0381 | reverse complement strand
TAACGGTAAGAGACACCTATGGCTGTTCGGTAAGTAGGACAGTGAGAGTAGGTGCGATGCCAGATTTGAGTACCGACTTTTCGTTGAAGGTAGCCGATGCGACTGTTTGTCCAGCAGCTGGAGCAGCCAATACGCTTACTTTAACATTCAGTTCAACTACTTGGGCGGCGAATGTGGCAGTAGCGGATATATACTATCGTATTAACAGCGATAATACGTGGACACGGGTAACTACAAACCCAGTAACGTTTATCCACCCAAGCTTTAAGTCAGGGTCAACGATAAGTATCACTTATAAGAAGACGGAACAAGGCGGGACAAATACCTTGTGTATTACAGAAACTAAGGATTATACCGTACCGCATAACTTGAGTGGAGTTACAGTAAATACCAACTTGAATGATGCTAAGTTCCATAGTTGTTCGGGAGCTAATGGCGGCTTTACAGCAACAGTAACGATACCAGCACAGGTGGGAGCAACCTATGAGTTCTCGCTAGACGGCAACCATTGGTCGGCGCCTAATAATGGAGCTAACTCACGAGTATGGACAGGCTTGATACCAGGACGTACCTATAAGTTCTATGTAAAAGATAATAGAGGTTGTACAGCCGAGTATGACGGAGACATTTACGGCAATAGCTACAATCCATACGTTAAGATGGTTTTAACGGCAACGCCAGCTTGTAGCAATGGTGCACAAGGTACGCTAACAATACAGTTTACTAAGCGTTCAGGAACTTCGATAAGTGGTACATACCAACTATACGAATTGCCAACGCCAGTACCTAATGGTAGACAAGGAACGGCAGTAGGGGCACCAGTACCAGTAACGATTCCAGGTGTATCATATACGCTTCCAACACCTATAGGAGTAGACCCAGGAAAGACCTATTATGTAGAGTATAAAGAGGGGACAAATTGTCTATGGGGCAGCAATGATGTAGAGGTTAAGAAACTCACTACTATACAAGGAATTGTATCGGTAACTACAACAGCAACTTGTGAAAATGATGCGATAGTAGAAGTTACAGGACTTTCAGGTGGCGGAGGCCAATACACGATAACCTTAGAGGAAAGAGTAACGGGTAGCTTTGGCAGCACGCCTATAGCGGTGGGCAGCAACAAAGTACGCATACAGAAAGGTAATGTAACGGGCGTAACACCATCGTTTAAATACCCAGATTTACCTAAAAAAGTAGGGGTAAATGTACTAGTGAGCGACCAATACAATTGTAGCCCTATAGACTTTG
>NZ_KB291307.1:0-1634 GCF_000318275.2 Capnocytophaga sp. oral taxon 332 str. F0381 | reverse complement strand
AACCGAGTGAAGAACGACATCAGAGCAGGTGTAAGGTCATCAGAGTTGGGTAATACGGTGTTTGCTTTGGACGGAGGGGCATCACAAGCGAGCAGCTTGTTTGAGAGCGTAAGTTCAGGTACGCATACAATTACGGTACGCCATACCAATGGTTGTGTACAAACAGTAACTGTGAATGTAACTCACTACGATTCGTTGTCGGCAACAACTCAGAAGAGTGATATTAGTTGTTATAATAACACCGATGGAGTGATAACCCTTACAGTAACAGGCGGTACAGGAAGCTATACCTATACGGTGGCAAATAGTACATCGACATCTTACCACGAGGTAAGACCAGGAGAGATAGTTTATAGCGGTTTAGGTAAAGGTCAATACACTATCAACATCAAAGATGATGTGATAGGTTGTGAGATACAACGTACAGTAGTGATTGTAGAACCACCAGTGTTGAAGGCAGTAGTACATAAAGTAGTATCAGAGACTTGCTACCATAGTAACAACGGAGGAATGGAGTTTGAAATCACAGGAGGTAGAGCACCCTATAGCTACGAGCTAAAAGACCCACAAGGTAATGTAGCGAAGAGCGATACAGGCTTAGCCTCAGGTACGGTAGTGAGTGTGACGGCTCTTGCCCCAGGTAGCTATAGATTGGAGTACAAGGATGCTAATGGCGTATGTACGCAAACAGATGTGATAGATGTAGCTGATGCGCCAAGTATAGCACCAACTAGTGTAGAGTTGAAGTTCAACTGTTCAACAACATCAACAACCTTTACTACAAGTTACTTGTATGTAACCTTCCCAGATGATGCGGCAGGTAAGCTACAAAGTGATACGGTATCTTACTCGGTAGATGGCGGTACGACAATCAAGCCATTTGTATCGTTTGATGGCAAGTATGGTAGTACAGGAGTGATAGAAGAGGGCTCACATACATTGATAATTTACTATAAAGGTAAAGGCAGTGATGAGGTATGTGAAGAGTTGTGGGGAGAAACGGTGAGTGTAACGCGTTATCCAGGATTAGAGGTACATAATACGACAGACTTGAGAGAAATCAATGTAGTACGAGTATCAGTAACCGGAGGAAACGTCTTTACAAGAACAGGAATACCACCGTACAACGTAAGCTTCAATGATGAGGCGCCGGTGGATGGAGAGTTCAAATACACCTTGAAGCCTACTGACCCAACAAGTAGGGTAGAGAATGGACGTATCTTCAAGAAGGTATTGGTGAAGGCGATAGATGCCAATGGTTGTGAAAGTGAGCTTGAGATAGAGCGCGAGTATATGAAGTCGACACCACCGAACTTCTTCACGCCGAATGGAGACGGACAGAACGATACTTGGGATCCAGATATGTATCGTAGTTATCCGAACTTGACAGCAGATATTTACGACCGTTACGGACGTTATATAACGACCATTAAGTCGGGTGAGGTTTGGGACGGACGTTACAAAGGCAAGGAGTTACCATCGGGCGACTACTGGTATATTTGGAAGACCAATGAAGAAGGAGATGAGCAGTCTTACACGGGCAACTTCACCCTCTACCGATAGCAATCGGAGATAGATAAATCATAAGAAACCAGCGAATGAGAAATCACTCGCTGGTTTTTTTGATGGGGGAT
>NZ_KB291306.1:0-879 GCF_000318275.2 Capnocytophaga sp. oral taxon 332 str. F0381 | reverse complement strand
CAATGGAGAGAACTTCCAATTGAGGTCTATTTTGAAAAAGGTGAAATCTCTTGGCAAAATGTCTATTACTACTTCAATAAATGGAGTAAAGATGGTAGTTTTCAGCGAGTATGGTTGAATCTATTAAGTAAGAAGAAAAGAAAGTTAGATATGTCTTGCGTTCAATTGGATGGTAGTCATACACGTTGTTGGCGTTTGGCTTGGGTGTGAACTGCAAGGTCTAAGTTTCTACACGAAAGTGCATATATGCCAGCGTGGGGAGAAGAACTAATACTCCCATAATTAATCATTTTTATTATGAAAAAGTCAGTACAAATCTTTTTAGAACTTATCTCAGCTATTGCACTTTACTTGTTTATAAATTCAATAGCCTATGGAGATCATTTGGTAACCCTACCCCTGTACTTAATAGGGGTAGTGATTATGAGTTATCTCTTTGTAAGAGAGAGACCCCAAGAATGCCTACAAAGTGCCTTACGCATTGTTCTTCCGTTTACGGGGTTAATGCTTATTGCAGGGAGTCTGCCTGATGCACATTTCAGTTTAGCTCTGATTTATATTGTGAGCACAGGGGCAGCTTTTTTATTAGGAATGCTCATTGCCACCGTGAGCAAGACGTACCAGAAGATAGGCTTATCGGCATTGACTTTTCTGCTGGTAGTTGCCGTACGGTTGTCGTTTTCAGCGGAGTTTCAATATTTGATAGGCGTACATTGGTATACCTTAGGAAGTTAATCATCTAATAGAATATAGAAAAAGGTTGCTCAGAAGTCTGGGCAACCTTTTTTATGCTTTGTTACTTATAAAATATTTTTTTTGTATCTTTGCGCTTTATTGTTGAACTATGAAGCTGTTTAAACTTTTTCTTATAATAAAATA
>NZ_KB291305.1:0-30192 GCF_000318275.2 Capnocytophaga sp. oral taxon 332 str. F0381 | reverse complement strand
AACTTTTCTGTAGATTTGATAACGAGATTAAGGGAATTACTAAAATAGGTAGAGATAAGTTTTTTAAAGCTTTTTACTGCCAAAGTATTGATAACAGAGGGATGTTATAAAAGAAAGGAGCTCCTTACCTAAAAGCAAGAAGAGGCGAATCGCTCTGTATTTTGTATAATATCTATATCAGAGTTTATTCTTGTTTATGTGAGCTATAAAGGTAATAATTTGCTTACAAAATAGAACTTTATTAGTAGTAAAAAATGTTAATCAAACTGACAAAATAACTGTAAACATTTTTTAGGACGTGACAAGCTGAATAAGAGATGTTTAAATATCTAATAACAATTTTTTCCCCTTTTATAAGAATTATTATTTTTTTGTACTATCTTTGCATTAAATTCTTATAGATTCAGAGAGCTAAGTCAATAATGAGTATCACAGAATTACATAAAGATATAGGTACTTCAAAAGATAACAAACAAAGTCCTATTCATAATTGGTATAGATTTACAGCAGGTTTTTCATATAAATTAGTAGATAAAATAATAGAGGAAGAAAATTTATCTAAAGGAGATAGTATATATGAGAGCTTTGCAGGGTGTGGAACTACACTTGTTTCAGCTCAGAAAAAAGGGATTTCTGCCTATGGTAATGAAGGACAAGAACTTTTGTTTGATGTGATACAAGCTAAACTAAATTGGGATATTGATAAGAATTTAATAGAATCAGTATTAGCTGATATAAAACAAAATATTTTCAATAAAGGGAATCACACAAAAGTATATCATAAATTATTAGAGTCCTTATACACTAAAGAAAATCTTTTTGAATTATATTTTATACGAGATTATATACAAAGCTTGGATGAGAAAACAAAGTTATTTTTAAAATTAGCATTGACTCAAACACTACATAAAGTAAGTGTACATCCAATAGCCGTACCTTATATATCCAGAAGTAAATTTTTGAAAAATGAATTGTCTGGATTACAAATGTTTGAAAAAACAGTTAGAAAAATGTTAGATGATTTAGATAGTTATCAGAATATACCTAAAACTACTAATATTTTTCATCACGATTCTCGGAAAACAAATTATAACATAGATAGTAATAGTTGTTCAATATGTATAACATCTCCTCCTTATTTAAATAACTTAGATTATGGAGAAGTCTCAAAAGTCTGTTCTCATTTTTACGGGATAACCGATAATTGGAATGATATAACAGAAAAAGTCAGAAAAAACTTAGTAACAGGAGCAACTACCCACTATAAAGAGGCTGACTTTCAACTTGAAGAATGGAAAAAGAATCAGTTTTATATAGAGAATAAAAATGTTATTGATAATCTAATGCCTGATATTCTTAAAATAAAAGAGATTAGTAAAAATAAAAAAGGTAAAAAGAGTTTTGACATTTTAGCTCTACTATATTTTGAAGATATGTATAACGTCTTGTTAGAAATGAGACGAGTTTTAAAACAAAGAAGTAAAGCATATCTTGTATTGGGAGACTCTGCTCCTTATGGCATATTTATTGATACAACTAAATTATTAGGAGAAATTGCTCTAAATAGTGGCTTCAATAAATATAATATTGTAAAAATCAGAGAAAGGGGTACAAAATGGACTTCTTTAAAAAATAGGCATAGTTTGAAACTATCAGAAAACATCTTAATACTTGAATAGAAATAGTAACATATTAGAATATCCTAAACTTCCTATCTTGTCTGATGAGGAAGCGGGAAAACAATTTTCTAAATGGTCTTATGTGAATATCTATTCTTTAAAGGATTTAAAAGACATTTATCTGATAAGCCGTCTAGTTAAAGAAAAGACAGTAAAAAATATAACCAAAAAAAGAAATGAACTAATGTATAAAAATGAGGTATGGGGAGAGAGAAAAATATTAGAGTATCTCAATGCTTTAGTTAAATTTGATATATTAGATTCAGATTATAATTCATATACTTCTTTTTTTACTAATGGTCAATTAAATGAAGAATTGACTGAGGAAAATGTAAAGGTTCTAAGAAACATTTTTTTTAAATATTTCAGATTTAAAGAGCTTTCTTCTTGGTTCATAAGTCCAGACCCTTCATTTCATAAAACATTTAGTTCTTTAACTGAAGAAGATTATATCTATAATTCCAATCTTTTGTTTTATTATAGTGAAAGAAAACGGTTTACCGATACATTTTTATATGATAAATATGAAAAGAAGTTTATTATTGAAAATGATGTGTTAATGCGATTTTGGGATGTTTTCTTGAAATGGGGAACAACATTAAAAATTTTAGAGAAGTTTAATTTATCTGCATTGGAAAATGATATGTTTGCAGATATTTCTAACAAGAGTTTATCAGTAGCGTACTTTATTAAACCTTTTAAAGAATTTGATTTGATAAAATTTCTTCTGAAAGAATTTAATACAAAATATATTTGGATGCCTGAAGTGATTTTTAGAATAGCAAGAACATATAGATACGCTATCCCCGACATCAAGGAATTTGTTATTTCAATGATAAGAGAAAAAGATGAATTGACCTATGAAAGGACTTCTGAAATTTTTCTAATAAAAGGTAAAAATACACAAAAGGCAATAGATATGGCTACCTATCTATTTCCAAAAATGAATGATAGTTATATTTCAACTTTAATATTACGGCAATGAATTTAGAAGATAGAGTAAAACATTTAATGAAGGAAAAAGATAAAAGATATGATAAATTTCTTTTAAGCTTTAATCCTTTTCCTAAATCAGGAACTGCTAATACAAATGAATCAAGTGAATTAACAAAAGCTTTGACTCCTATTGATGTTGAAGTCAAAAAGGAAATAGATAATTATGTTTATGATTCTTTGTATTCGGGCAATGAGGAAGACCATAAATTAGTATGTACTATAACAGGTGATTATGGTACAGGGAAGACACAGCTGTTGTTATACGCTAAGTACTTAATCCAATCTTTACCAAGAAAAGCTTATGTGATATACATAAACAACCCTGAGAATAAATTATCAAAATTGATAGGTTCTATTATTGAACAAATAGGACAAGAACAATTCAAAAAATATTTATGGGATTTTATATTAACAAAAATAAAATCTGATGAGAATGGGTATAAAAAAATGTTAGAGGACTTTTTTCAAGAAAGTAGGAAAAATACTATTTTTTCAACTTCAGAGGAAGAAAATCTATTTTCCACAGAAAATGAGGTTAGCCATAAAGCTTTTTTAGATGTTCTCTTAAAAAAATTATACACTAAAGAACAGAGACGAGATTTCAACTCATTGTTAAAGGATATTATCATAAAAATCCTCTTGGATAATAATGAAAAAGATGGAACTATAGCTAACTATTTTTATGATTTAATTTCAGAAGATGTAGGCATTAGTAAAACGTGGGATGTAATAACTTCTGGTGGAACTAACTTAGAGAGTAGAGTTGTAAAACTTCTTAATGCTATTATTACCATAATTCAAGCTCAAGGTTTTGAAAGATTTTACATTTTGGTAGATGAATTTGAGGATATAACTTCAGGTCGTTTAACAAAAAAAGAAATAGATAATTATTCTCATAGCCTGAGAACACTAATTGATAAAGAAAGACGCTGGTGTTTGCTAATAGCAATGACAGCTACAGCTCTTAAAGAATTGACAACTATTTCTCCTCCTTTAGTGGATAGACTAAAAGACAGAGAAATTCGTATCACAAGATTAACTAAAGAGCAAGCTAAACAAATTATTATAAACTACTTAAACCTTGCACGTGAGGAGGAAAATGATAAAAAAGGAACTTTTTTCCCTTTTACTGAAGAGGCAATAGCTTTGATTAATAGTGAATCTGAGGACTTACAAAGGCTGGTTTTGAGAAAAAGCTACTATATATTAGAGAGGGCTGTAGAAGAAACATCAATATCAATAATAGATGAGAATTTTGTAAAAAAACTTTTGAACTCTAAATAGTTATGGAAATGAATCCTCCTATAGATGACAATTTTAGAATAAAAATAGCATTAGATACTCAAATATTAGCCTATTGGGTTGATAAAACGTATCCTAATCTTTGTTTATTCATTGAAGAGCTTTCCAAAAGCCCGTTTGTTGATATTATTTGTTCTCGCTTTGCTATATACGAATTTGTTGGCATTAGAAAAGTAGAGCACTATCTTCGTTGCTTAATTTATAAACCGACTGAGAATGGTGCAAAACCTAATTTTACTTCGGCATTAAAATATAAAAATGAATTTAATAATCCCGAAATCCCTTACTCAAAGGTGTTTCCTGAAATAAAAAAAGCAGTAGAGAATGAATTAAAACAGATAGATGATTTGTTAGATATAGATTGTGATACTCTTACTTTTCCTAATGAGTTGTGGGAACCTCATCAGGATTTGGTGCTATCTACACGAATCTCAAAAGAAGATAGTCTTCTATTGATGTCAAGTATATTTAATGATGAACTTAAAAAAGAAGATTACTTGGTTCTACTAACAAATGATAAACAATTTTATGATGCTATTGAAGAGGAAAGTGGTGAAATCTTTCAAAAGCATAACCTAACTAAACCTAAAGTTTATTCTTTAAAAGAAATGAACATAGAAGGAACTACAATCAATTTAGTTAGTGATAAAAAGGAAGAAGAAATTATAAAAGATTTTACTACAAAATTTATTTTAGAACGCATAAAAGAGAAAAACCAAAAATTGTATATAGGTAAAGTGAAGCCGTGTCCTAAAACATATAAAGGGAAATTATTGTGTTTTGGTTTAGAAGCAGACACTTTAGGAAACAATCTTTATCTAAGTGTCTTATCTAAAAACTTGGAATATCTGTATAATATAAAGGTAAAAGGTGGGCTAACTAATTTTCGTTATGGTAAAGGGAATGAAATAGAAGATTATCCATACAGCCCTATTGAAAATAAAAATGACAAAGGAGAAGATATTTCACGAAATATATCAGTGGAAATAAAGGAAAATGGAGATTATTTAAGTGAAGAAGATTATTCAAAAATCTCACAAACAGGAGATTTAGTTTTTATCCACCCAGACACATTCAATTAAACAAATAAAAAAAGAGGCTATCGTTTTGGATAGCCTTTTGCATTTTATTAGCGTGTTAATTTGTCTAATATAGAAGCAAGTAAGAGTGAGTATTCCCTCAATAGTAACTATCTTTATTTCTTATTGTGAGGAATGACTAATTTTGTAAGGTAAGTCCATATTTAGATGCAAGTCTATTAACCACTACATACGAATCTTCATACTCTTCAAAAGGAGTGTTACGTGTTTCTATTTCATCAAGAAAAGCCATTAATCTTGGCGTCATTTCAATAGGCTGAGGTATGTCTTCTTCTTGAATAAAGGGTACATTTAAAGACTTTATAAAATCTTTTATTGAATTTAGTTTATCTATATCAGAGGTAGCAAATGTTACAGCTGTTTCCATAGTCAAATATTTTTAAGAGTTAATATAGATGCAAAAAAAACACTACTTAAAAAAGTAATGATTTTTTAATTTTCTCACTCTACTCTTGAAGGGAAATATCCTTCAGAAAATGTACTCTTTTCAAATTGTTGGGAAAATGTCGGCTAAATTAGCCTATAAAAAAATACAACCCTTTGAAATTCAAAAGGTTGTATTGAAAATTCGTACTCGGAGCGGGACTTGAACCCGCACAGGCATTGCTGCCCACTGGATTTTAAGTCCAGCGTGTCTACCGATTCCACCATCCGAGCCTATAGACATAAAAAAAGAGCGAAAAACGGGGTTCGAACCCGCGACCTCAACCTTGGCAAGGTTGCGCTCTACCAACTGAGCTATTTTCGCTTTTTGTATCTTCAATAAAATTGCATCTGATTTATCCCTCATTTGCGGTTGCAAAGGTACTACTTTTTTTATTTCCTGCAAATTTTTTACGAACTTTTTTTCATATTTTTTTTATCAAAAATCGTAACTTACATTCTTTCAGGAACTTGTATTCCTAACATTTTAAATGCTTCTGCTATTATTTCGCTTATTTTTCTGCATAAAGCTACCCTAAAATCTAACTTTACAGGGTCTTGTTCTCCCAAAATGGATACATTTTGATAAAATGAATTGAAATCTTTTACTAAATCATATACATAATTAGCTACTAAAGCAGGACTGTAATTATCGGCGGCATCTTGTACTACTGCAGGAAACTGACCTATACTCCTCAGTAATGTCTTTTCTTTTTCGTGTAATTCGGTAGGCAAATTTGTTACTTGGGGTTTGCCTATGGCTACTTCATTGTACTTGCGCAAAATAGACCTGATACGAGCATAGGTATATTGCACAAAAGGTCCTGTATTTCCTTGAAAATCGATAGATTCTTTAGGGTCAAATAAAATGCGTTTTTTAGGATCTACCTTTAGTATATAGTATTTCAAAGCTCCTAAGCCGATTGTGCGATACAATTCTTCTTTTTGCTCTTCAGTATAGCCATCGAGCTTGCCAAGTTCTTGCGAAATCTCTTTGGCAGTTTGTTGCATTTCACTTATCAAATCATCGGCATCTACTACAGTACCTTCACGACTTTTCATCTTGCCGCTAGGTAGGTCTACCATTCCGTAGCTGAGGTGATATAGCTTGCTTGCCCAATCATAACCTAATTTTTTCAGGATAAGGAACAATACTTTGAAGTGATAATCCTGTTCATTACCAACTGTATAAACCATTCCTTTTACATCAGGATAGTCTTTTACGCGCTGGGTAGCTGTACCCATATCTTGGGTGATATACACTGATGTACCGTCTGAACGAAGTACTAATTTTTCATCAAGCCCATCAGCGGTGAGGTCGCACCATACAGAACCGTCTTCTTTTTTGAAGAACACGCCTTTAGCTAACCCTTGCTCTACGATGTCTTTCCCTAATAAATAGGTATTGCTTTCGTAGTAATTAGAGTCAAAATCTACGCCTAAGTTCTTATATGTAACCCCAAAACCATCATATACCCAGCTATTCATCTTTTTCCAAAGCGCTAATACTTCGGCATCACCAGCTTCCCATTTGCGTAGCAATTCTTGAGCTTCAAGGAATATAGGGGCTTGCTTTTCAGCCTCTTCTTTGGTTTTTCCTTCGGCTATCAATTGCTCTATTTCGGTTTTATAAGCTTTATCAAAAGCTACATAGTAGTTTCCTACTAATTTATCGCCTTTTAGCCCTGTACTTTCGGGTGTTTCGCCATTGCCAAAACGCTGCCAAGCAATCATCGATTTGCAAATGTGTATCCCTCGGTCGTTGATAATTTGGGTTTTGTACACCTTGTGCCCAGCAGCTTTGAGTATTTCGGCTACTGAATAGCCCAAAAGATTATTGCGTATGTGCCCCAAGTGTAATGGTTTATTGGTATTGGGCGATGAATATTCCACCAAAAGTGCCTCTTTGCTATTGGGAGCAGCCAAACCATACTGAGGATTATCTTTTATATCATTCAAAAAATTAATATAATAACTATCGGCTATTACAAGGTTTAAAAATCCTTTTATTACATTGAAATCGCACACTAAATTTGGTGCGCTCTGTTTTATATGCGCTCCTATTGCCTCCCCTATTTGCTGTGGATTGCCTTTTACTTGTCGTAACATTGGGAAAATAACAATGGTCATATCACCTACAAAATCTTTTTTTGTAAGCTGAATTTCAACATTTTCTAAAGTTACTCCGTATAGTGTTTCTACAGCTTTTACTGCATATTCTTTTAATGTATCTTGTAATTTCATCTTTTCAATTTTTAGCTAAGAAAGTGCAAAGATAATAAATTAATCTGTTATTTTGGCAGTATTATTGCCTGCTGTGCAAATTTTCCCTTAATTTTTCGGCATATTCAGCTATTACTTGTTTATCAAAATAAGGTTCTTCATCTATGTGTAGTAGCACAGGCAGTTGAGTTTTGTGTAGTATAAATGACTCGGTTGAGGGATTGGGCGTACCACTGAATACTATACCGTGTATATTTAAACCTCTGTTTTTCAGTGCTTCGTAGGTAAGCAATGTATGGTTGATACTGCCTAAATAGTGTCGTGATACTAATACAATTTTATCGGTAGGCAAAAGGAGGTCAATCATTGTATCGTCTTCGTTTAGCGGCACAAAAAGTCCGCCAGCAGCTTCTATTACCAAATGGTTATCGGTTTTGGGGCGCACGATATTGGCGAGGTCTATACGAATACCATCTATGGCAGCCGATAGGTGCGGACTTGCGGGAGTATTGAGTGCGTAGCTATTGGGGTGGAAAACAGTGTGCTGATTAGAAATCAGTTTTCGCACTTTGTCGGTGTCAGAATTGTGTAAATCACCTGATTGCACAGGCTTCCAATAGTCGGCATTAAAGGCTTCGGTAAAAATAGCCGAAACAATAGTTTTTCCTACTTCGGTAGAAATACCTACTACAAAATAAGTGTCTTTCATAGTTAATGTTAGTTTTAGGCTGCAAAGATACAAAATAATGATTAATTCGCCGACTTTCTTTCGGTGCTTTATCCTTCGTCACATACTCGGCTGTGCCAGCTCGCCGACTTTCCTTCGCTTATCCTTCGCTTATCCTTCGCTTATCCTTCGCTCAACCTTCGGTGAGAGTATACAATGGGATTTGTGGTCATTAAACATTATTTTGTATCTTTGCAGTAAAAATTAAATAGGCGTATATGAAACAAATATTTACAGCTATTTTATTAAATTGCTTTTTTTTAGGGTTTTCAAATGATTTTATGATAAAAGGAAAAACTGTTCAACACGGAAACCCTGTACACAATGTAGAAGTAGTTTTATACAGCTCAAATTCCGTTGCCTTAAAGAGCACTCTTACAGATGTGAATGGCGTTTTCAGTATATATGCTCAAGAAGGTGATTATACTATTGAATTTAGGCAATTGGGTATTGTGTTTCTGAGGAAGCTTATAAAAGTAGATAAAGACATTAACTTGAGTGAGATAGAAATAAACACCACTCAGCAGCTCAAAGAAGTAGTAGTTTCAGGCAAAAAGCAAGTGTTAGAGCAAAAAACTGACCGACTGGTGTTTAACGTTGAGAACTCAGTGATGGCAAGCTCTGGCACTATGCTCGACGCCCTAAAAGCCACCCCCTCATTGGTAGTGGATAACGACAAGATAAGCGTCATCGGCAAAAGCACTATGCGGGTGATGATCAATGACCGCCTTGTGCAGATGAGCGGTTCAGAACTACAAACTTACCTCAGCAGTCTTTCCGCCACCGACATCAAAAGTATAGAGGTAATTACCACTCCACCCGCTAAATATGATGCTGAGGGCAAGGGCGGACTTGTCAATATAGTACTAAAAAAGAAGTTATCAGATTCGTGGAACGACCAACTCTGGGCGCGCTACTCGCAAGCTACCTACGCCTTACTGAGTGTAGGGAATACCTTTAATTTTAAACAGGGTAAATGGAACTTAAGTGCTTCGTTTAATGGAACTGTAGGAGATATAGGAGCTGTAATTACTTCTGAGCAGTTTTATCCTACAGAAAACTGGAGAGAACGCAAAAGAGCTAAATTAAAAAACGATAATATTTCAGGGCGTTTTGGGGTAGACTATGAGCTAACAGAGAAAGCAAGCATAGGAGGCATTTATTCAGGCTACTACCTTAAAAATAAAGAAGAGGATTGGGGGGTGACTGCTATTAGCCACAATAGTTATCCTTTAGGAACTATGAATAATAAAGGGGTAGAGGATAAAAACAATTCAAATCACGCTATGAACTTACATTATATTCAAGAATTGGATACTTTAGGAAGAAAACTCATTGTAGAAGCGGATTATTTTACCTATAACACCAACTCAGATAAGGATTTTAGTTCTTTTAGAATAGGTAATCGCATCAATTCATACCATACGCTGAACCTCAGTGAGCGCAATATTAATAATTACAGTGCAAAAGTAGATATGGAGCATCCATTTCAGTGGATTAAACTGTCATACGGAGCAAAATACGCATACACAAAAACATTCAATAGCTTGAAATACTATGATTTACTCACTACACCGCCTACTTATTTGGCTATGTCAAGTAATGCTTTTGATTATAAAGAGTCGATACAAGCACTATATATCAATGCTGAAAAGGCTCTTTCTGAGCGTTGGCAATTGCAGGCAGGATTACGCTTAGAGCGCACTATTACTGAGGGTACGCAGCAAGCTACAGGACAACACAATAAACGAGATTATACTCAGCTATTCCCTACCCTATATTTTAATTACGCAGCCAATGAGGATAATGAATTTAATTTTGGCTATAATAGAAGGTTAGAAAGACCTGCCTTTTGGGAACTTAATCCCTTTCGTATGTACATCAACGCTTATGCCTCAGAAGAAGGAAACCCTGATTTGCTCCCTGAAATTAGCAATAAGCTTGAGGTGAAGCATATTTATAAAAGGAAGTTCATAAGTGAATTTTTCTTTTCCTTAGATGAAGATGGTTCTGGACAATATGGGCGTGCCGATATTCTTACACAAGAACAACGTACACTCAGAGGCAATTATTATAAAAATTACACCTATGGTTGGAAAGAAACCCTCTTATGGCAAATAACACCTTGGTGGAATACTACTAATATGATAACTTTGTACACTTACGATGGAAGGTATTCCAATGGTTTTGATGCTTATACGGTAGGTACAGAATTTGTAAGCGGTTGGAATTTTCAGTTTTACACTCAACATAGTTTTACGCTCAATAAAGCAAAAACCTTGCGAGCAGAATTAACGACAGTGTGCAATAGTCCGCAAAATAATCTTATCTATAAAACAAATACCTACACTTTTGTAAATGCAGGCTTGAAAGCATCATTGCTTAATAATAAACTGAAACTTACACTTACCATTAGAGACATCTTTGATGATGCAACCCCTTATAAGATAGGATATTCAGGAGAAATGAAGCAAATATACCACGTTAATTTTGATAGCAGGCAATTCCAATTTGGGTTGAGTTATAATTTTGGCAATAATAAGGTACGTGTACGTCAAAAGGAGTTTAGTAACCAAGAGGAACAAGACAGGAGTTAGGTTGTATCTGTTACGTCCTAAAAAAGGTTTACAGTTATTTTGTCAGTTTGATTAACATTTTTTACTACTAATAAAGTTCAATTTTGTAAGCAAATTATTATCTTTGCAGCAAATTAGAAATTAGAAAAAGTAATTTAAACAAATGAACTACGTAGAATACGATTTCACTATTACTCCGACAAGTGAAACTGCTGCTGAAATATTGGTGGCTGAACTTGCCGAAGTGGGCTTTGAAAGTTTTGTAGATACCGAAAGGGGGCTATTGGCTTATGTGCAAGAACCTCTTTGGCATAAGGATATTCTAAATGATATATACTTACTGCAAAACTCTGATTATCACATTACTTATAGCTATAAAACTATACAGCAGGTAAATTGGAACGAGGAATGGGAAAAGAATTTTAGTCCAATTACAGTGGGCGACCTTTGTACGGTGCGGGCTACCTTTCACGAGGCTGCCAATACTCCTTACGAAATTATTATAGACCCTAAAATGAGCTTCGGCACAGGACACCACGAAACTACATATATGATGCTGCAATTTTTGCTAAAAGAAGACCTTAGCCATAAAAAAGTGCTGGATATGGGATGCGGAACGAGTGTGCTGGCTATTATGGCTGAAAAACGAGGGGCTACCGATGTTACGGCTATTGATATAGACGAATGGTGTGTGGAAAATTCTGCTGAAAATATAGCTCGCAATGCGTGTAAGCATATACAAGTGCTTTTGGGCGATGCAAGTGCGCTCGCACAATTCAATCATTTTGATTTTATTATTGCAAATATCAACCGCAATATTCTTCTTTCGGATATATCTTTGTATACCAATGTTTTGGCTGATGAGGGCATTTTATTGCTCAGTGGTTTTTACGAAAGTGATATGCCTGCTATTGTAGAAAAAGCTAAGGAGTGTGGTTTATCGTTTGTTGAGAATATAGAACGCAACAACTGGGTGGCTGTAAAGCTGAAAAAAACAAAATAAATGGGTACTTTTGCTGATAAAATTATTGATTTTAACACTCACCTAAATTACGAAGATGCGCTTCCTGAAGGATTTGCGGTGCTAAATCCTTATGTGGATAACCCTGAAGCTGTACGGGTAATGGAGCTTTTTTACCGAAAGTTTTATAATGACAACCACAAGCGTTATTTTATTATTGGTATCAACCCCAGCAGGCACGGAGCGGGGGTTACGGGGGTGCCTTTTACTGATACAAAACATTTGGCATCGGATTGTGGTATTGTTATGCAAAACGCTCATACACACGAGGTTTCTTCGGTTTTTATGTATGATATGATACAGCAATACGGAGGGACTGCTTCTTTTTACCATAATTTTTATATCAATTCGCCCTTTCCGCTGGCTATTATACGACAAACAGCACCTAACAAGTGGGTAAACGCTAATTATTACGATGATATGGCTCTTTTTGAGAGTATAAAAGGCTATATGTGTGCTATTTTACAGAAAAATATAGCAATGGGCGTATTTACCGAAAAGGTTTTTGTGTTGGGAAAAAAAAATGCTACTTTCCTTGAAAAGCTAAATAAAGAAGTAGGTTTATTTGATGAGATGGTGGTTTTGGAGCATCCGCGTTATATACAACAATATAAATCAAAAGAAAAACAACTGTATATAGATAAATTCTTAAAAAGTTTTTGCGATATATTGTAATTTGATGATTATTTAGTATCTTTGCCATTGAATTGAAAACACTTTTGAAAAACACTAATATACAATGAAAAAATATACTGATACGGGCAAGAAAGATACCCGTAGTGGTTTTGGGGCTGGGCTTGCAGAACTGGGGCGTAAAAACCCTAATGTGGTGGCATTGTGTGCTGACCTGATTGGCTCACTGAAAATGGAAAAATTTATTGAGGAGAATCCTACTCGTTTTTTCCAAGTGGGTATTGCTGAAGCTAATATGATGGGTATTGCTGCTGGACTTACTATCGGTGGAAAAATACCTTTTACAGGTACTTTTGCTGCCTTCTCTACAGGACGTGTGTATGACCAAATACGACAATCGATTGCTTATTCAAATAAAAATGTAAAAGTTTGTGCCTCACACGCAGGACTTACTTTGGGCGAAGACGGGGCTACTCATCAAATATTAGAAGATATTGGGCTGATGAAAATGCTGCCTAATATGGTGGTTATCAACCCTTGCGACTATAACCAAACCAAAGCTGCTACTATAGCTATCGCTGATTATCAGGGACCTGTATACTTGCGATTTGGACGTCCTGCTGTGGCTAACTTTACTCCCGAAGACCAATCATTTGAGATAGGAAAAGGTATTTTACTGAATGAAGGTAGTGGTGTAACTATCGTAGCTACAGGACATTTGGTGTGGGAAGCCCTATTGGCTTGCGAAGAATTGGAACAAAAGGGCATTTCGGCAGAGGTAATCAATATTCATACTATCAAGCCTTTAGATGAGGAAATTATCTTGAAATCGGTGCGAAAAACTAAGGCTATTGTTACTTGTGAAGAGCATAATTACTACGGTGGTTTGGGCGAAAGTGTCGCTCGTGTGCTCACTCAGCACTATCCTGTACGTCAAGAGTTTGTAGCTGTGAATGATACTTTTGGAGAAAGTGGTACTCCAGCACAATTGATGCAAAAATACGGCTTGGACAAAAATGGTATTTTAAAAGCTGTAGAAAGGGTGATTAATAACAAATAATAAATGGCTTATGCTCTTTAATATATTGAAAATCATTACTATATAATACAAAAAACTTTGCCAAAGACAAGATGCTTTGGCAAAGTTTTTTATTTTAAATAGCATTTTGTATGCAATTTATTTAATCTGAGGCTTTTTGTTCTTTATTGAAATAGAGTAGATAATAATACATTTGCTTTTCTTCGTCCCAACCTTTTTCTATAAACTTATCTGCGGACTGAGGGTTGATAAAGTCCATACGTATTTGTATATGTGTATCTAAATCAATCACATTCTTTATCTTCTTGCGTACATCTGTAACGGCTTTGTTGGCGATTGGGAAAGTAGATACATCTTCTATTTGGTATTTAGGTCCTTTTTCTTCCTTATAATGCTTAAATTCGGGAATGAGCTCAGGGTTCTCAAATACTTCATTTACAAATGCTGTTTCTTCAAAATCGTCATTCTTAGCAAAGTAATTAATAGCTCTATTCATAAAAAGTACCTCTTCCTTTTTGTCCTCAGCTGGTAAGATTACATCTTTTGCAAAATCCTGACTGAATTTTAGGTACTTTTTAGTATAAAAATTCTCGTCTATAAGGGCATCTACATTTAGGAAGTTTTCAAGCCAATACTTGGTGTCGTAACGATTGCTATCTATTGACAATATCTTATAACCGTCTTCTTTATTGACATTGAAAATAATACAACCTTTATCCAATCGTTGTAGGTTTACCCCCTCCTGAATAAGTATCTCTAACTGACTATCTTGCTCTTCAAACTGCAAAAAGCTATTCTTTACTTCCGATTTAAAAATTCCTACAGCTTTTACCTTTTCATTATCTAAATAAGTGTCGTGCAAGAGTGCCACATACACCTCACCATTCTTGATATGTGGGTGATTAGATTGATTGTACAAATGTTTGGCTATTTTTTGTGATTGTTCGTGAATAGTACTTTCATCTTCAAAAATAGCTGTAACCAACTGATAAAGCTCATTAAACTCTACATCGGCTTCGTGCACAAAGTGAAAATAATTTTGTTCTTTTTCACGAAAAGGCTTGAAAAAATACTCTTTCAACAAACCTATAATTTCATCATTCAAAGCATAGGGCTGTGCAGAGAGGAACAAAGGCTCGCCCTTGCTCTGGTTACCCACCCTATGTACTGATAAGGTTTCTATATTTGTAGTATATAAATTCAGCATATTATTTTAGGCATTAATAGTATTCTTCAGAAAAGCCTTCATAGTAGTCTTCTTCATCTACATCAAAATCATTGAACTCGTCTTCAAATTCATTAAAATCATCAGCTACAAAGTTCTTTTCGGGAGCTTCAGCAGGTATGCTCCCCACTGTATTGAGCACCATTGGGTAGGAAGCTCCAGCTTGCTCATCATCAATCTCTACTAAATTCACAAAGAACGTCCACATTTGCATAAAGTCGTAAATGTAAAGGAGCTTGGGGTTGTCTTCACTTACTACCTCATCAATAGTAGTTTCCTCCATTAGGCGTGTTTCGCCACTTTCTGAAACATCAAAGAGGGTAATTTCCTCGCCTTGATTCCAATCATCGTCAGTAAGGTAAAAAGAAGCCATTTCCTCACCTGTAAAGCCGAATGATTGGTTGATAACGTTATGAAAATCTTCTAATGTAGCGTCTTCCTGAATGATAATATCTCTAAATACATCTTCTTTTACATCAAGAATAACTCTGAATTTGTATACCATAATATGATTGATTGTTATTAGTTTTCGTCTTCTTCTTGTAAACCAAGTTCTTTGGTAGATATTTCACGCATTTCTACTTTACGTATTTTGCCTGAAATAGTCATTGGGAACTCTTGTACAAATTTCCAATAGCGGGGCACTTTGTAATGTGCGATACGCCCTTTGCAGAAGTTATGCAATTCTTCTTCGGTGAGGGTAACGCCTTCTTTAGGTTTTATCCACGCCATTACCTCTTCGCCAAATTTCTTGCTTGGTACACCTATTACTTGGGCATCCATAACGCCCTCATAAGTATATAAAAAGTCTTCTATTTCTTTAGGAGAGATATTTTCACCTCCACGAATAATAAGGTCTTTAATACGTCCTGAAATATGCACATAGCCATCATCATCCATCATAGCGAGGTCGCCAGAGTGCATCCAGCGTTGCTCATCTATTACCTGAGCGGTAGCCTGTGGGCTATTCCAATACTTTAGCATTACCGAGTAGCCACGTGTACAAAGCTCGCCGTTCTCGCCTCGCTTTACAATGGCTTTGGTTTCGGGGTTGATAATCTTGATTTCTAAATGGTCGTGAATAGTGCCTACAGAGTGGATTTGTTTTTCAAAAGGAGCTCCTATCTTTGTTTGTGTAGATACGGGTGAGGTTTCGGTCATTCCGTAGCATATAGTAATTTCGTGCATATTCATCTGCTCTTTCACCCGCTTCATAATCTCTGGTGGGCAAAGTGCTCCTGCCATCACCCCTGTGCGCAAGCTGGATAAATCATAAGGATGCCTATCGAGCACATAAAGTTCTGAAATAAACATCGTAGGAACGCCATAAAGAGAAGTACAACGCTCTTTTTCAACTGCTTCCAAAGTACGCGTAGCATCAAAGCTATCATTGGGGATTACCATTGTAGCTCCGTGAGAGGTGCAGCACAAATTGCCTATCACCATACCAAAACAATGATAAAAAGGCACGGGAATACAAACGCGGTCTTTTTCGGTATAATTCATACGAATGCCGATAAAATAGGCGTTATTCAGTATATTATGGTGCGATAAGGTTACTCCTTTAGGGTTACCCGTAGTACCTGAAGTATATTGGATATTTACGGGGTCGTCAAATTGTACTTTGTCTTCGTACTCTTTGAGTTTTTCATCGGATATTTTTTTGCCTTTCTCTAAAAAGCGTTGCCATTCTTCTCCCCAAAAAACTTCTTTGCGCAAGCTTTCTGTAAATTCGCGGGCATCGTCTATCATTTTCCTATAATCACTGCTTTTGAACTTTTCAGCAGCAAACATATAGGCTATTCCTGACTGGTTGATAACGTAAATAAGCTCACTGGTGCGATAGGCGGGGTTGATATTTACCATTATCACGCCTATTTTGGCAGTAGCAAACTGCAGCAGTGTCCATTCACTACAATTAGGAGACCAAATACCTACGCGATCTCCACTTTTTACGCCTAAAGCTATTAATCCTTTGGCAACAGCGGTTACTTGTTCGTAAAATTCGGCATAGGTAGCTCTATAATTTTGATGAGAAACTATAAGCGCTTCCTTATTGGGGTATTTGGCTACCGTTTTGCGCAAGTTTTCATCTATAGTTTCGCCCAATAAGGGTATATTAGAAGCACCATTGGTATAAGCTAATTTTTTCATTATCAAAAAGGTTTTTTATTTAAGTAAATCAGGACGTTTAGCAAGGGTGTGTTTATATGCCATTTCTTCACGCCATTGTTCAATCTTGGGGGTGTTGCCACTAATAAGCACTTCGGGGACTTCCCAGCCTTTATAATTGGCAGGACGAGTGTAAATGGGGGGTGCTAAGAGATTATCCTGAAAGGAATCGGTAAGTGCTGAGGTTTCATCGGAAAGGACACCTGGTATAAGGCGTACAATAGCATCGCAAAGAACTGCCGCACCTAATTCGCCTCCTGAGAGCACATAATCGCCTATAGAGATTTCTTTAGTAATAAAATGGTCGCGCACGCGCTGGTCTACCCCCTTGAAATGCCCACACAAGATAATTAGATTCTCCTTTAATGACAAGGTATTTGCCATTTTTTGGTGTAGTGTTTCGCCATCAGGAGTAAGGTATATAACCTCATCGTAATTGCGTTGTGCTTTAAGAGCACTGATGCATTTATCAATGGGCTCAATCATCATTACCATTCCTGCTCCACCGCCAAACTGGTAGTCATCTACTTGTTTATAGGCATTATTGGCATAGTCGTGTAGGTTATGAAAATGCACCTCTGCTAATCCTTTATCAATAGCACGCTTCATTATAGAAAAGGAGAACGGGCTCTCCATTAGTTCGGGTGCTACTGAAATAATATCAATACGCATTACTAACGGTGTTTATTAATCTCGTCTTGCAATTGTCGGCGTACTTTTTGTTCGCGTTCAATAGCAGCTTTTCTGTAATTTTCGTATTCTTGTTGTAATTCGCCTAATTCATTGATAGAATTTTTGGTAATTACGTTGCTATTGGTGTATTTATAGATATAAAAGGCTAATAATCCTGCTAATATAAGCACAATAACCCACATAATGGTACTATAAACCCCTTTAGAAAGCAATACACCGAAGAAATTAACGCTATCATTTTGGTCTTTTGTTTGGTCGAGGGTAGTTTGTAGCTCGGTGATTTTATCATTTAGTTCTTTTATATTCTGAAGATGGGTAGCTACAGCTTGTTTTTGGGTACTGAGCTGTCCTCTAATGGCATTGATAGTATCAGCCATACTGCGTTGAAAGGTAGCTAATTTGGCTCTATCTAGCATCTTAAAGTTTTGCCAAGCTCCTGATTTATCTACAAGCTGCTGAAATACACCTTCTAAGGTAGTTGGCTTCATTTCTTCTTGTGCGGCTACTACTCCCATAGGGGCATTTTGTGTACGCTGATTGCGTTGATAGTATTCTTGTTGTGCTGATTGAGCAGGCTGTGAATGCCTTGTGGCTGTAGAATCTTGTGCAACTGCAGTATGCAATGCCAAAATACTCAATGATATTATTATTATTTTTTTCATTTTACGAGTTGTTTTTATAAGTCAAGTGTTGGGAGTGTTTGCATCACATTGATAAAATCATCAACAATAGTGAGTCCTTTATCTTGATTGTACCATTTTTGTAAATCCTCTTTAAATTCTGCTGTTAGCGCACCGTGAGCTGCCTTAAAATCCTCTACCATTTGTTTTGCAGTAGAAGGACGCGAGCCCCAATAAGCCAATACATTATCTTGCAAATCTAAGAAAACAACTATAGGAATAGCTTTTCCCCCGTTGGTAAGAAAGAGGTTCATCAGTTCCTCATTTTCGTCTCTAAATACTATTTTCATAGTAAGCTTGGGGTTAAGCTCTGTTATCTTATGCACTACAGGCAAAATCTGTGCTGCATCGGCGCACCAGCTTTCTGTAATAACAAGCAGACAAAGGCTATGAGGGTAGTTTTTGAAAAATGCCGCTTTATCTTCAGGAATAACAATCGTTTTGTCCAATCGCTTGTAACGTTTCTGATTTAGTGCAGTATAATGTATGCGATCCTCAGTTTGTTCTGTACCACTACTCTTCCCCTCTGCTTCATATTTATCAATAAGATGACGATAGGTTTCATACGAAACAGATTTCAATAAGCTATCTCTAATTATCATTGTTTTTTTGGTTTTATAGTTTTAAAGTTATGACTTTTTTACGATGCTATTTGCAATGCCGATTTATTGAGTTTATCCTCGGCATATTCTTTAGTAACAGTAAGGTTTTTTACACCAGTATTGGGTAGCTCGAACATTGCATCGGTGAGGATATTCTCACAGAGGGAACGCAAGCCACGAGCACCGAGCTTGTATTCTAGGGCTTTATCAACTATGAAGTCGAGAGCTCCTTCAGTAATCTCGAAGTGGATACCGTCCATTTCAAACAGTTTTTTGTACTGTTTGATAATAGCGTTTTTAGGCTCGGTGAGTATCATTCTCAGTGTTTGCTTATCAAGAGGGTTCATATAGGTAAGCACTGGCAGACGCCCAATAATTTCGGGTATTAAGCCAAAATCTTTGAGGTCTTTAGGAATGATATACTGCACTAAGTTTTTACGGTCTATCTGTGTATTTTTAGATGAGTTGTAACCTACAGCTTGCATATTCAAGCGTTTAGAGATAACGCGCTCAATACCATCAAAAGCACCACCAGCAATAAAAAGAATATGTTCGGTATTGACTTCTATGTACTTTTGGTCGGGGTGTTTTCTACCGCCTTTAGGGGGTACATTTACCACCGAGCCTTCTAAGAGCTTTAAGAGTGCTTGTTGCACGCCTTCGCCTGAAACATCGCGGGTAATAGAAGGGTTATCACTCTTGCGAGCTATTTTATCAATTTCATCAATAAATACGATACCACGTTCGGCTTTAGCCACATCATAGTCGGCTGCTTGTAGAAGGCGTGATAAGATACTTTCTACGTCTTCGCCCACATAGCCTGCTTCGGTAAGCACAGTAGCATCAACAATTGCGATAGGCACGTTGAGCATTTTGGCAATAGTGCGAGCTACTAAGGTTTTGCCTGTACCTGTTTCGCCTACCATTATCACATTGCTCTTTTGTATTTCAACCTCATCGTCTATATTGGGTTGATTTAGGCGTTTGTAGTGGTTATACACCGCTACAGAGAGTATTTTTTTAGTAAAATCTTGCCCAATGACGTATTGGTCGAGGAAATGTTTAATTTCTTGTGGTGTTTTTAAGGTAAGCTCACCAAGAGTGGCTTTGTTATCTTTTGTTTTTTTGTTGCTGAGTGCTTCGCCGATGATGATATTGCACTGATCTACACAATAATTGCATATATTACCAGCCATACCTCTTATAAGTAGTTCGGTTTCAGCTTCAGCACGCCCACAGAATGAGCAGTAGTCTTCTTGTTTTTTAGCCATTATTTTCGTTCTAATACTTCGTCAATCATACCATAGTCTTTAGCCTCGCGTGCTATCATCCAATAGTCGCGTTCGGAGTCTTTATAGACTTTAGTGAAAGGCTGTTTTGTGTGTTTGGCAATGATTTCGTAAAGTTCGTTTTTAATTTTTAACATCTCTTTCAAGTTGATTTCCATATCGCTGGCAACTCCTTGTGCACCCCCCGATGGTTGGTGTATCATCACGCGTGAGTGAGGTAGTGCTGAACGCTTTCCTTGCGCACCTGCACACAATAAAACTGCCGACATAGAGGCTGCCATACCTGTACAGATAGTAGCTACATCGGGTTTGATGAATTGCATAGTGTCGTAGATACCTAATCCTGCATATACACTACCGCCGGGTGAATTGATATAAATTTGAATATCCTTACCGCTATCTACGCTTTCAAGGAAGAGTAATTGAGCGGTGATGATGTTGGCTACTTGGTCATTTACATCGGTGCCGAGGAAGATGATTCTATCCATCATTAGGCGAGAGAAAACGTCCATTTGGGCTACATTTAGCTGGCGTTCTTCCATAATATATGGAGTCATACTTGCGATAATTTTATCGTAGTATAGACTATTGATACCGCGCTCTTTGGTAGCGTATTTTTTAAATTCGTCTGTTAAGTTCATTTTTTATATTGTTAGGTATGTTAGTACGCAAAGTCCAAAATTGTCAAAAAAGTAGTTATCATACTTTATTTTGACAATTTTGGACTGGTTATTTGTAGTCTTTATAGGGTTTTATTCGGGAAATGCTAATTTCACGAACTCGTCAAAAGTTACTTTTTTGGTATTGATATTGACGTTTTGTTTATAGAAATCTATCAATTTTTGGAATACTACTTGTTGCTGGATACGTTGCACTTCGTTACGGTCTTTTAGTAACTTAGCTACGATGTCATTCACATAGTCTTCGTCTTGGGCATTGAAGCCGTATTGTATCAATTGTGCTTTCACGTAATTAGCAGCGAAGTTTTTCAAATCGTCAGGAGTGGGTTGCAATCCGTTATCGTTAAGTATTTTTTCTTCGATAAGTTGGTAGCGTAAGCCTTTTTCTGAACGTTCATACTCTTCATTAGCTTCTTGTTCGGTAAGCTCTTTTTCACCTGAAGTGCGCAACCATTTTCTCAAAAACTGAGATGGGAGCTTGAATTTAGTATTATCTACTAAATAATCGGTTACGGTGTTCAAGAAGTGCTGGTCAGCTTGTTCTGTATATTGGTGTTGTGCTCCTTCTTTAATTTTTTCGCGCAATTGAGCTTCCTCGGTAACGCTACCGTCAGGGAATAACTTGCTGAACAATTCGGCATCTAAAGCAGCAGGTTCACGCTCATTGATTTCTTCTAAGGTGAAAGTAACTTCGATGTCTAAATGATGTGCTTCATCGTGAGATACTTTTAGGTAGTGCATTAGGCTATGTGCATCAGCAAACAGACCTTTGGTTTGCAATGAATATTGGTCGCCTATTTTTTTGCCTATGAACAGCTTGCGGGCATCATCAGAAAGAGCTGATAGAGGGAATGTAGCTTGTGTATCAATACCTTTTTCTTCGTTGAAGAATGTTCCGCTTACTTCTATTCCGTCTTTATCGGCTACTTCTCCTTTGGCTACGAGCTTGCCAAATTGTTTTTGTATATTGGCAATTTGGTTGTCGATAACTTTATCATCTACAGTAATTTCGTAGTAATCTAAGGGGGTTGCAGGTTTAAGATTTACTTCAATAGCAGGTGCTAAACCTATTTCGAAATCAAAAGAGAAGTCATCGGCATCTAAATTGATGTCTTGTTTTTCTTTGGGTAGTGGATTGGCTAAAATATTGAGTTTTTCGTCTGCCAAATATTTATATAAAGCATCTTGAAGAACTTTATTGATTTCGTCAAACTTGATAGCTTTACCATATTGGCGTTTAATCATACTTGCGGGTACGTGTCCTTTTCTAAAACCTGGTACGTTGGCGGTTTTTCTGTAATTGGCAATGGTTTCCTCTACTTGAGTGTTGTAATCTGCTTTCTCTACATTGATTGTGATAACGGCATTCAAATCATCGATTTGAGTTTTTGATATATTCATTTCTTTAAATATTTATCTAACTAAACTTTTCAGCTTGCAAAGGTACAACAAAATATTTAAATATGCAATAGTTTTAAAAAATATTTATAATTGTGGTACCCTATCTAGCTACACTAACTCGGTGCGAGCTGCACAGGCTTCACATACTCAGCTGCGCCAGCTCGCTGACTTTCCTTCGCTTATCCTTCGCTCAACCTTCGGTGAGGTACACAATCAGATTAGTTATTCAAAGGAAAGTATTAATTTTTTGAATAAAGGTTAGAATTTGGGGAGTTCCCAATGGTATTTGAGGGAGAGTAAGCGTACAGTGATGACTACTACTATAGTAATGAATATCACGAGGTTATGTGGCATAAAGCTATTGATAAGAAAATAAACGGTTCCGCCAGCAATGCAGGCTGTGGCGTAGATTTCTTTGTGGAAGAGTGCAGGGAGCTTGTTGGCAAGGATGTCGCGAATTACGCCGCCAAAGCTGCCTGTCATTGTGCCTAAAATAATGGCAATGGTGGGCGAAAGTTCGTATCTGAGGGCTTTTTCTATGCCTATAATCGTAAAAACGCCTAAACCTATTGCATCAAATAGCAACAGCCATCTGCCCCATTGGTCTGCCATCTTATTTTTAAAAAGTAGTGTGATGACTACACTTACTACAATCATCACGATATAAATATGGTCGCGCATCCAAAAGACGGGTATGTAGCCTATGAGTACATCGCGGAGTGTTCCTCCGCCTACGCCTGTAACAAAGGCTAAGATGAGCATTCCAAACACATCCATACGGCGTTCCATTGCTATGAGTACGCCCGAAACGCCAAATACGGCTGTACCAATAATATCCCAAAGATAAATTTGGTCTATTTGCGAGAAAAATGTTATTATATTCAATTTGTGTAATGTATTAGTTTATTGCCAAATTTGTGTGAGTAGCCAAGTGTCGTTGTGAGGGGCGAAAAGAAGTGTAAATCCTTCTTCTGTATTTTTACAACATACGCTATCGGGGTAATAAGTAAAAGTATAGGTTTGCAACTCGTTGATATTCTTTGTAATAAGTTCTTGTTCTTCTTGCAGAATCAGGCTGCCATCGGGGGTAGTGGTGAGCGTGGTGAGCTGGTCGGCTAAATGCTGTTGCCTGAAGAGCATATTGGCAGTGAATTGCTTGAAGAAGGTGGGGAAGTTTTTTTGTTGTTGGGCTTGTTGGGCTTGTTGTTGTTGGTAGGTAGTATAGGGAATGAGTTCTTTCGCTGGAGTTGTTATGGATATATCGTTGCAATTGTTCTTGGCTACCAAATAGGTAGCTATTGGTAACTGGGTGTAGGATAGATTGTAACTCAGCTTGATGCGATAGTAGGTATTTTTGAGGACTACTATAGTGTCTTGGGTGTATTGTATGCGCTCTTTACCTGATAGGGCTTTGGATTGTTGTATTTTGGCTTGTACTTCGGGGAGCGCCCAAACGCTTTGCTGGGCGGTAGTTATATTGCATTCTTTTTTAAGAAGACTACTGGCATTTTCGCAGGAAAGAAGCATACTTGTTACGAGGATAAGAATGGCGTATTTTGTCATTTTTGGGTTCAAAAAATGGGCTATTGAATTTTGAGGGCAAAAGTAAAAATATTTTTTAATTTATGGGCTAAAAGTTGTTTTATTTTTCTATATTTGCGGCAAATTTTTTCTCTTATGGATGCTTATTCACCTAAACAACCTCAACAATCGCAAAAAACGTTTATTGCTATTGGCTTAGTTGTATTTGCAGCTGTTGCTTTGCTACTTTTCTTTAGTCGTGAAACGGCTGAGGAGGAGACACTGCCTGCGACTACTTATGATCATAGTCCTATTTTGGCTGCTGAAGAACCTGATGACGAGGTAGGAGCGGTTGTTAATACGCCAAATGAAGATGGGCAACAACCCCCAGAAGATAGTGTATTGCAACCTGACTTATACCCTTATTTTCCTAATGGAAAATGTAGAGGCGAGACTGATATACATTGTTTTAAGGAGGAATTAGACAGATTTGTAGCTGATAATCTTTTTTATCCTGAAGAGGCTATTGAGCGGAATGAGCAAGGAAGGGTAATGATTACCTTTCAGATAGATGCTGATGGAAATGTGCAGATACTGAAGGCAGATAGTAGATACCAAAGTTTGCTGGAAGAAGGGGTACGCATCATTGAGAAGTTACCCCGTCTTCAGCCTGCTTATAAAGACGGTAAATTTGTAGCTTATACAGTGAGGTATCCTATAAATTTTAGGCTGGAATAAACTCAAAGCGTACCATTCCGTCAGCATCTATTTTGGTAAGGCGTACTTTGTGGAGTGTATTGACTAAGGCGGGATCCCAAGGGGCTTTTACCTTGACGTAATTCTCGGTAAAGCCGTGTATATAGCCTTGCTTGTTGTCGCTTTCAAAAAGTACGGTTTTTTCTTTGCCTAACTGGCTTTCGTAAAAGGCATTGCGTTTTTTTGCCGATAGCCCTCGCAACATTTTGCTACGTTTGGCACGTACGGCATCGGGTACTACCCCGTCCATCAGTACGGCTTCGGTATTATCTCTCTCGGAATAGGTGAATACGTGCAGGTAGGATATATCTAACTCATTGAGGAAATGGTAGGTTTCTAAGAAGTGTTCATCGGTTTCACCGGGGAAGCCTACAATGACATCTACACCGATACAGGCATCGGGCATTACTTCGCGTATTTTGGCTACTCTGCTAACATATAATTCTCGCAAATAGCGGCGTTTCATCTTCTTGAGTATATCATTGCTGCCGCTTTGTAATGGGATATGAAAATGAGGCACAAAGGCTTTGGATTGTGCTATAAAATCAATGGTCTCGTCTTTAATTAGGTTAGGTTCTATAGAAGAGATGCGCAAGCGTTCTATCCCTTCTACCTTATCAAGTGCTTGCACCAACTCCAAAAAGGTGTGCTCGTGCTTTTTATTGCCAAATTCTCCTTTGCCGTAATCGCCTATGTTTACGCCTGTAAGTACGATTTCTTTAATCCCTTTTTCTGAAATTTTTTTGGCATTGGCAAGTATGTTCTCAATAGTATCACTGCGCGAAATACCGCGTGCCATTGGGATAGTGCAATAGGTGCACTTATAATCGCAGCCGTCTTGCACTTTGAGGAAAGCACGGGTACGGTCGCCTATGGAGTAGCTACCCACATAGAAGTCGGTTTCGGCTATTTCGCAAGAATGGACGATACCTTCGTTGTTTTTGGTAAGGTCGTCTATATATTGAGTTATATTGAATTTTTCTTTAGCACCGAGTACCAAATCTACACCATCTACAGAAGCGAGTTCTTCGGGCTTGAGCTGGGCATAGCAACCTACGGCAGCTAAAAAGGCTTTAGGGTTTGTTTTCAGTGCCTTGCGTACTATTTGTTTGAATTGTTTATCGGCATTTTCGGTTACCGAGCAAGTATTGATAACGTATATATCGGCAGGGTCTTCAAAATCAACACGGGTATAACCATCTTCTTCAAAGCTACGTGCTATAGTAGAAGTTTCGGCGAAGTTGAGTTTGCAGCCTAAGGTGTAGAATGCTACTTTTTTTTTGTTTATCATTTTTTTAGTGATTAGTAGTTATAAAAATATTGGGTAGATAGCGTGTTATTAGTTTTCAAAAAAGTCTCTTTCAACAAAGTATTGTATAATGGCTTTTTTCATCAGTATGGTTTGTTCACCAGGTTTTAGAGCTGGGAGTTCTTGTACTAATTCATAGTGAGGCCAGCCATCGGGGTCGGTAAATTGATATTGATAATAACCAAAGGGTTCTAACAGCTTACAAATGGCGATGTGCATCAGGTCTACTTTTTCGTCTTTCTCATATTTACGCCCTAATTGCCCTAATTCTTGTATGCCTATCAGGTATATGATAGCATCTACATCAAGGGTTTCTCCTTCGGTAAAAATATGCGAAAGGCGTTCTACTATTTCGTTCCAACGCTCTCTTAGCAAGGTGTAATCTTCCATAATTCTTATTTTAGGGCGCAAAGGTATTAAAAAATAATGAATTAGGAGTAACTATATAAAAAAACACTGCTAAAGAAAAGTGGCTTTAGCAGTGCTTTTTAGTTCTAAAACTATTTATTAATATCTTCCTTTTAGGTATAAATAGCCTCTTTCGTCTGTTTCTCTACCGCGCTTATCGGTATATTTGAGGATATAGAAGTAAGTGCCTGAAGGTAATAATTGTGCGCCTTCGGTATTGCTTATTCCTCTAAAAGAGCGGTGGTTGTTGTCATAATTCTGTTGTTCAAAGACTACTTTACCCTGACCGTTGAATATATAAACTTTATTGCTTGGGTAACATTCTATATTTTTTATATAGAAAAAGTCGTTAGCATCATCATTATTAGCCGAAACAGCATTAAATATCTCTATTTTACAAGGTACTTCGTTCTCGCATTCATTGCGGATACTAAATACAGTTTCTTTTGATGAACAATCATCGGGAGTACGAGCTGCTACGGCATATACCAATTCTGGCTGTGCTCCTAAGATGACCCCTGCATCGGTTACAGATAACAATGGATCGGTAAACACATAGCGGTAAGCAGGATTATAGTTGGTTATATAAGCTGCTCCTTCACTATCACAAGTGCGTGCCACTATAGCCACTCTTGGCTGATATGAACGCTCTGGCATAATAAGAACTGCATCGGAAGTAGATTGACATACTCCATTGCTTGCTGTTACTGTTACGCTAAAGGTATGAGTAACGCTATTTTCGGGGAAGACAAGGATACCTGTATCTTTGGTTACCCCTCCAAAAGGATGAACGGTGTAAGTAAACTCCTTATTGTAATTCTTCACGAAAGCAATTGTACCCATATTACAATTTTCTTTGGCTACACTCAAGACTGGTTTCTCAAATCCTGATGTTGAGGGTTGTAGTCTAAAGTTTTCGGAAGTTGCAGCACAACCATTATGGAAAGCTCGTACTCTATAATATGTATTGGTAGGAGGTGCCATAACTCTACCATCAGGGGTGATTGTTCCTGTAGGCAATACTTCATATTCGTAATCGGGGTTGAAGTTGGTAATACGAGCAAAGCCCACAGCTCCACAGCCTCCTGGTATAAGGAGTATTTCGGGTTGTTCTACTCCATTAAGCTTAGGCTGTATAGTAAAGCCTTCAGAGGTAGCACTACATCCTTTGTAATGAGCTGTTACGTAAGTAAATATATTCTTACTTGCCTTGATATTTCCGTTGGCATCTACACTACCATTAGGGAATACGGTATACTGATAGATAGGATTATAGTTGGCTACATAAGCACTTCCTTCCTCACCACAAATAGCGGCTTGGGTTATAACTACGGGTTTTTCTGAAATTACTTTGGCAGCTTGTATGCTAAACTCTCTCGAAATTACTTGGCAACCTGCTGCATTAGTAACTGATACCCTATATACACCTTCACCTACTGAAATAACTGCATTATCTAATACTGTGCTTTTATTACCTTCTAAAAGAGTATAAGTAAAGTTACTATCATAGTTTGTAATCTTGGCACTACCAGCCTCGCCACAAGTTGCTGGCGTAGTAACTATCGCAGGTGCTTTTGGCATTGCTTCTTCAGCCTCAATAGTGAAAGCGGTACTTACCTTGCACGAACCATTATTAACACTTAGCACATAATTACCTGCACCTGCTATAATTGTTCCGTCATAATGTACTCGCCCGCTAGGGGTAAGTACGTATTTATCAGTATAACGACGGTCGTAATTAGCTATACGAGCCTTGCCTATCTCGCCACAAGTAGCCGAAGTAGTTACTACGATAGGAGTCGCAGGAATTTCATTCGCTCTTTGAACAACAAACAGCTCTGACGACTTTTTGCAATAACCATTACTTACCACTACATTGTAACTACCACCTGCTGTAACCGAAATAACTCCGTCAGCAAGTACCACATTACCTTCTCTTTTTGGCAAAACAGTATAAGATAATTGAGGATCGTAATTACTGATACGAGCACTACCTGCTACACCACAATCAGGGGCTGTAACTATCACTGTTGGTTGTGCTGGGATAGCTCGTTCTGCTTCAATCTCAAAGCTTACTGTAGCTTCGCAACTACCATTGCTCACCTTGAGTTGGTATTTACCTGCTGTAGCCGAGATAACACCTCCTGCTGTAATAGTAGCTTCAGGAGTAAAACTATAAGTGTATTCTCCTCTATAGTTACGTATCACTGCACTTCCTTTTGTACCACAAGAAGCATTGTAAACTGTTATCTTTGGCTGGGCAGGAGCTTCTTTTTGAGGGTTGATATCAAAAATTGATGAATTAGCACTACAACCATTATTATTCGTAGCTATAACAATATACCTTCCCACTGTTGCCGAGATAACACCACCTTGTAATATTTCCCCTGCCGGACTTAATTTATATTGCAAAGCAGGGTCGTAATTACTTATACGTACTAATGAAGGGGCTGCACAAGTAGCAGCTACTTCTTCTTTTATGGTAGGTACTGCAGGAGGCAATAACTGTGCTTTTATCTCAAAAGGATCACTTTGCGCAGTACAGCTACCATTGCTCACTATAAGCACATAGTTATTAGCAGTTGCTGAAATCACTCCGTTACTAAGTATCTCATTACCTGCAATAGCTGGTGAAAGTTCGTAATTTAAGCTATTATCGTAATTCTTTATCAATACGTCGGTTACACCACCACAAGTAGCAGGTAAAACTCTCAATTCAGGTTTTGCAGGCAATACTTTTTCTTTGCCTATATGAAACTCACTTGTAGTAACTGCACAGTCGCCATTGCTAACTTCCAACTGATAGGTTCCTTCAGTAGCTTCTATATGTAATGAGTTGATTGATTTTCTAACTCCTGATTTTGAAATCAGTGTATAATTAAAGTTCTTATCATAATCACGGATGCGTATATCATTCGCTATACCACAACCGGCTTCTGTTATAAAATCTATTTTAGGCAAGGCAGGTATCTTCTTAGCCTCTTCTATCACAAAGGTTGTAGAAGTAGCCACACAGCCATTAGCATTGCGTACTACTACTTGGTAAGTACCCGCAGTCATTGATAAGTTCGCAGTATTAATAGCACTGCTCTTAACTGCTGCTCCTGTAGCTGATAGAGCTACCAATCGATAACGCAAATTGCTGTTGTAGTTATCTATATAAGCTTTACCTTGAGCTCCACAACTTGCAGGAGTTGTACGTACTACAGGTGCTACAACGCCCTCTTTAGCAGCCTCCACTACAAACTGAGCCTCTTCACTATCGCAACTGCCATTGTTTACTAACAAAGTATATTTCCCAGCTTCATTAATTTCAGCACTAGTAAGCTTTTCTGTAACTGTTCCGTTATACAATTTATATGTAAGATTATGGTCGTAGCCCTTAATAATAGCCTTACCTGATACACCACAAGCAGGTGCATCTACCCATACATCAGGCTTTTGAGGTATCTTTTTAGCCTCTTCTATCACAAAGGTTGTAGAAGTAGCCACACAGCCATTAGCATTGCGTACTACTACTTGGTAAGTACCCGCAGTCATTGATAAGTTCGCAGTATTAATAGCACTGCTCTTAACTGCTGCTCCTGTAGCTGATAGTGCTACCAACTGATAAGTCAATTTTTCGTTATAGTTATCTATACGAGCCTTACCTATCTCGCCACAAGTAGCCGAAGTTGTAGTTACTTTAGGTGCTGTAACATTTTCTTTAGCTGCTGCTACTGTAAAATGAACCTCTT
>NZ_KB291304.1:0-1242 GCF_000318275.2 Capnocytophaga sp. oral taxon 332 str. F0381 | reverse complement strand
TAGGAGCGCCAGCAATAACTGCTAATAGCGATACCTTTACGGTAACTAATGGTGCTAATGGAGGCACTGCAGGTAATGTACTTACTAATGACGAGTACAATGGTACAACCAATTTAGTAGGTAATGCATCTGTAACGCTTACTTGGTTAACCGTACCAACAGGTATACAAACTCATACTAATGGCAATCTTACTGTGGCAGCGGGCACCGCTTCAGGTACTTATGCAGTAACCTACAAGCTTTGCGAAAACTTGAATGGCAGCAACTGCTCAATTGCTACTGCTACGATAGTAGTAGGACAAGCAACTATCACAGCTAAAAATAACAACTATGCAATTGCGAATGGAGCTGTAGGAGGTACTACCAGCAATGTATTAGAAAACGATATTTATAACGGTATTACTAACTTAGTAGGCAACGCCTCTATTACCCTTACTTGGAATACAGTGCCAGCAGCTATTCAAACTAATGCAAATGGTACTATCAGTGTACCAGCAGGCACACCATCAGGTGTCTATACGCTTACTTATACTATTTGCGAAAACTTGAACAACGATAACTGTTCAACTGCAACTGTAACTGTAGCAGTAGGAGTTTCGCTTATAGTAGCAGAAGACGATAATGATGACACCTTTAAGATACCTAATGGGGCTAATGGCGGTACTACCAGCAGTGTATTGGCTAACGATACCCTAAATGGAGTAACCCCACCTAATACGACATCTATAACCCTTACTTGGACGAATGTACCAACAGGTATACAAACCCATACTGACGGTACTATCAGTGTACCAGCAGGTACGCCAGCAGGTACATATACTGTAAGCTATCGTATTTGCGAACGCTTGAATGGCAGCAATTGTTCATCAGCAACGGTAACAGTAGTAGTAGGACAGGCTACCCTAACTGCTGTGGATAACACCTTTACGGTAACTAATACCACTACTACCACTACAGATAGCGTACTTAATAACGATAGCTATAACGGTACTACTGGTTTAGTAGGTAATGCTTCTGTAACCCTTACTTGGCTTAATGTGCCAGCAGGTATACAAACTAATACCAATGGAAGCCTAACTATACCAGCAGGCACAGCTTCAGGTACTTATGCAGTAACCTATAGGCTATGCGAAAACTTGAATAGCAGTAATTGTTCAGTAGCTACTGCTACGATAGTAGTGAAGGGTATAGCAACCCCAACGGTTACTCCAACGATAGAAGTAACGGGTGACAGCTATACTC
>NZ_KB291303.1:0-7640 GCF_000318275.2 Capnocytophaga sp. oral taxon 332 str. F0381 | reverse complement strand
AATTTGGATATTAACATAGAATGTGGGACTTGTGAGACTTGTGAGACGGGTGAACAATTATGAATTTTGAATTGGAATTGGGCACAAGCTGCAAGCTTGCGCCAGCGGGGGGTGGCACAAGCTGCAAGCTTGCGCCAGCGGGGGGATGAAAAAAAAAAGTGTAAAAATATTTGGCTGATTGAAAAAATGTTACTACTTTTGTCGCTTGAAATAAATTGTTTTATTTACGACTGAATATATTATTAAAATTCTAACAAAACAGATGAATTATCTAACAATGAAAAGGAATTTACTTACAGTAATACTCTTGATTATAAGCACTTTAGGGGCTATGGAGTATGCGGTAGGACAAACGTTGCCTAAGGCGAGTATATTGCGCCAAGTGGGCTGTGGAACAGGAGCTGATGCTGGTAAAGCAGAGGTGATTGTGACTGTAGACCAAGATAATACGAGTAATTATACGTATAATTTTGGTAATGGTTATAGCTCAAGTAATAGGGCTTGGCTTGACCCAGGTACTCGCACTATAGCTGTGCGCCGTAATGATAACAAACAATATAGTGTTACTATTACAATTCCTGGCAGAACAGCTACTCCTACTATTACGCCTGCAATTACTTATAATTGTAATGGTACTACTGCCGATGTACGCCTAATAAACGACCAAGGTACTTATAACTATACTTATGTATATAACGGACAACCCCAAAGTAACCCTTATTTTAGGAATCTTACGGTGGGACAACAACATACTATAACGGTAAAATATACTCCTGCTCCTTCAGCAGTAAATAAAACAATTGTATTTTACGATGATTTTGGGGTGAAAGATGCTAATAGTCCTCAAAAATCAGTAAGTAGCCCTTATGTAAATAAAGGTGTGTACTTTGATCCTCTTGATGGTACAGGTATACAAACACGTCCTATAGACAACGCTACACGAAGCTATAACTTGACGGTAGATTCTTCATATGCTATTGCTACGACTGCAGATATTTCATTTTTGAATAGTGCTTATTGGTGGTATGTGTGTAACGACAAGGATGGAAATCCTAATGGTCGTTTTTTATGGTATAATGCGAATATTACTGATGCTGAAAACGCTACTTTTAAAAAGAACGTGGCGTACAAGCGCCAAGCTACTATACAACCTGGTAAGCCTGTACAATTTACAGCCTATGTATATAACCCTGTAAAAAATACAGTACCACAAGACCAACGTGTACAAGCTCAGTTACAGATATTTAGAACTGAAACTGATGCGATGAACAATACTAACCCTATTTATACTACTAGTAATGTTATTCCTCATATGTTATCTAAAAACAATCAAACAGGTAATGATTGGATAGCATTAGAAACTATAGCAAATACACTTCCTACTGATACTTCTCTTTGGTTTGTAGTGCGTTTTGATGCCCCTGGAACTACAGGGAATGATATAGCGATTGATAATATTTCGGTTACCCAACCTGCAGATACTTGTGAAACTTCTATGGATATAGCTGTGAATGTAAGCAGCAATACCAATACTTTTTCTACTACAGTAAGTTATGCTACTTGTAATGCTACTACGGGTATTATAACTGTAAATGCTTCGGATACTACTAATTACGATTATACTTATAGTTTAGATGGACAAGCAGCGCAGACTAATAAGGTGTTTAATGGGGTAACCCCAGGGGTACATACAATAACAGTAAATGCTACGCCTAAAGGAGCTAAAATACTTTTTAAAGAAGATTTTGGTTCAGGGGCTCCTTATCGATTGCCTGAAACAGTGGTTCCTAAACCTTTTGTGTGTCGTGATCAACTATTTGGATACCCTGCTGATATTCCTGCTGAAGGTCATTACCAAGTTGCTAACCACGATAACCTTACTCCAATGACAGGGTGGGGGTGGAAACCTGTAAAAAGTCACGGTGATAATAGCAATACAGGACGCTTTTTAGCATTTAACTATGGAGCTAATGCTAATAGAACGTTTTACCAGCAAGATATAAATATAGAGCCTAACAAGCCTGTTACTTTACAATATTATGTACTGAATATAGATGCATATGCGCTTCCTAATATTAGTACAGTATTTATAGATAAAGCTACAAACCTTCCTATAGCAGGCTCTTCAAAAACTTCAGGAGTATTGCCAGGTCGTACTAATCCTGCATATAGCCCAAGTGATTGGCATTTGGTAACACATACTTTTAACCCTGGTAATGCTACTACTATTCAATTACAATTTACTGATTTGATTAATAGTGAAGCTTCTAACGACTTTGCGATAGATGATATTTTGGTAACACAAGCCTATGAAGCTTGTACAACCACCCTTACAACTACTGTAACTACACCTGTAACGCGTGCTTTTGCGGGGGTTACGAAGTTGATTGGTTGTGGTACTGGGGCTAATGCTAATAAAGCTGAAGTGCAGGTTACCAATATAGAAGGAGGAACAGCTCCTTATGAATATCAATTTGGTACGGGCGCTAGTTGGGTAGCGAGCAATACGGGCTGGCTTGATGCGGGTACCCATACTATTTCGGTACGCAATGCGGGTAGCATAGGCTGTGTGTATAGTATGAGCGTGAATGTACCTGCTGCATTGGCTGCTCCTGTGATAAAAACAGAGGTGTTCTACGGCTGCGATGGTAAACCTACGCTACAAGTAGGAGTACAAAGCCCTGTAAATGAACTTACTTATCTTTATAAATTAGATAGTGGAGCCTTTACAACTACTAGTGTTTTTGCAAATGTTAGTAGCGGTACACACCAAGTGAGTGTGAAGTATGAACATAGAGATACGCCTTCGCCTATGGTATTATGGCGTGAAGATTTTGGTACAGGTGATCCTGCTCCTAATTCTTCAGTGAATGCAGCTGACTTTACTTATAAAGACCCAAGAGTACATAATCTTTGGGCAGTGGGGCTTTATACAGTGGCAGGATATAAAGATTTGATAGCACCAACACCTTTTGGTACTTCACGTATGCCTTTCTATCATCCTACTACAGCACCTAATGCTGTTTTTAGAGAACCTCCCAAAGGAACAACTACGGGAGCTAATGATGATAGAATTTTGTATGTAGATATGGCATCTGCTTATGTAGGAAAAGTATTTATGGAAAAAGAGGTGGATATACATCCTACTAACCTTATAGCCTTTAGCTATCAAATACAGAATGCGAATGGTCCTAATCGAGGTTTGAAAGAACCAAATATGCAAATTAAAATAGTAGATGCTAACAATGCTTCTAATGTGTTAGGAACTATCAATTCAGGAGCAATAGCTAACGATGGAGCTTGGCATTTGGTATCTTCAAGAGATTTAGGAGCAATTAACCCTAACGGAGTAACTCGTGTAAAAATTCAATTTATAAATATAGAACCCAATAGCTGGGGAAATGATTTTTATTTAGATGATATTACTATATACCAAACGCCAGCGACTTGTGGGCAAGTGGTATCTATAACACAAAATATTACTGATAATCCTGTGGGGGTAGCTAGTTTTACAGCGGCTCAATTGGGTTGTGGCGCTACTAATGGTACGGTAGTGGTAACGGCTTCGCCTACTACGGGTTATGTTTATACTTATACATTACAAGGTGGTGGTACGGCTACTAGTGTGAATACTTTTAAGAATTTATCATTTGGTACGCATACCTTTACTATAAACTATGCGCCTGTAACCAATACGCTTGTATTGCTAAATGAAGATTTTGGTGAAGGTACTGATGCTGTGAAGAGTCCTTATGTAGGTAAGAACTTGTATTTCAATGAGAATACACTTTCTGCTTATACGGCTTATAACGCTAATAAGCAAAGTATAAATCACCTTGCTAATACTGCTCTTATGGTAGGTGAATATACCATTGCGAGCAATATGGTAAAACTTAGCTACGATTGGACAGTGCCAACAGACCGCTCAGGAAAAGCAAATGGTAGGAAACTATTTATAGATGGTACTGTAAGTGTTCCTGAACAAGAGGTATACACACGTGAAGTAAGCATAGCACCGAATTTGCCACTTACTTTTACTACTGATTTTTATAATTTAGTACACAATGCGTCAGTACCTTCGGCTAACAATCCGAAGGTGAATATAGCACTTTATGAGAGTGAAGCATCGTATAAGAACGGCAGTGTGCCATTGGCACAATCGCCTATAGAAGAATTGTTGTCGGTAGGTAATCAGTGGAAAACACATACACTTACTCTTACAGCAGCTGATGTAGGGGCACGTACCCGAATATATGCAGTAGTGAAGATGCATAGTGTGATAAATTCTGGTCACGATTTGACGATTGATAATATTCGCATTACGCAGTCTATAGGTTGTGAGGCTACCGTTACAGCAACTGTACTACCTGGGGTAACGCGAGCTTTTGCAGGAGTTACTCAATTGATAGGTTGTGGCACTGAAGAGAATGCTGATAAGGCACAAGTGCGAGTATCAAACGTTGAAGGAGGAACAGCTCCTTATGAATATCAATTTGGTGCAGGGGAAGCTTGGGTAACTACCAACACAATGTGGTTGGAAGCGGGTACTTATACCGTATCGGTACGCAGCAATGGAGGCTTAGGTTGTGTATTTAGCACTAAGTTGGTAGTACCAGCTAGATTGGCGACACCTACCTTATCGATGGATGTACAATACGATTGCGAAGGCAAGGGAATTCTTACCTTAGGGGTTGTAGATGCAGATCCGAACTTACAATATTGGTTTAGCCTAAATGGTAGTGCTTATACAACTACTTATATGTTTACGGGCTTAACGAGTGGTACGCACCTTGTGAGCGTGAAATACGATTATATTACCTCACCACAACCAGTGTTGTTGTTTAAAGACGACTTTGGCAACGGAGGTCCTACAGCATTGCCAGGTCCTGCAAGTGATTATGGCTTGACCTATGGTACAACCTATCCTATAGGGGCTGGCTTCTACCAAATAGTGAGCCAAGCACAAGCACCTAGTTATTGGAAATTAGTAACACCTTTTAATACTTGTGCAATACGTACTGGAGACCCCTTATATGACCGTTGGGTATCGGTGTACGACCATACATCAGGAGGTACAGATGGTACAGGACGTTTCTATATGTCGGACTTTAGAGGTACTCAAGCCGATGGCGATTTGTTCTACAAACGCGAAGTGAGCGTGTTGCCAGGATCAGATATTAACTATGAGTTCTATGCACTCAACTTGTTCCGCAACGATCATACTACTTCACCTTGGGGGCATGGAGAGGCTTTGAAACCTAATGTGGTGGTACGCTTAGTAGCCCCTAATGGTACCGTAGTAGCAAGTACTACTACAGGCGAGATACCAAATTCGGTTTGTGCAACTAACTTAGCTGATAACTTAAACAACTGGCGCAAATACGAAGGCAAGCTAAACGTGGGTACTTATACTAAACTGACGGTAGAAATCAGGTCGGTGGGTAGTGCGCCACACGGATGGGGTAATGATATGGCATTGGATGACATTACGGTAAATATGATACCTAAGTCGTGCGGTCAGTATTATACAACCGATAAGGATGTAGTAGCATTGGAGCGTGTATTGCCACAATTTACAGTGAGCAGGACGATAGATTGTGCTACGGGCAAAGGCGGTTTTGTAGTAACGCCTACTCTCACCACAGGCTATACTTATACATATACTTTGGGTAGCACTACTGTTACGGGTACTATAGCTACCTTTACAGGACTTAGCTTTAGTGATACTACTCATACTATTACGATAGCGTATCAAACATCGAGCAAGACTATAACAGTACTGAAAGAAGATTTTGGTACAGGAACAAGCGCAGTGAAGAATGCGTATGTAGGCAAAGACTTGTATTTCAACAATAATACAACAGGCGCTTATACGGCTTATAATGGTAGAGGACAATCGCGAGCACACGCGGCAGGAGCTATGCTTGCAGTAGATGAATATACAGTAGTTAATGCATTGAGTTTGCATACCCCTGATTGGCGTAGTCCTTCGGATAAATCGGGAGATGCGAATGGTAGAAAGCTTTATGTAGATGGTTCGGCATCAGCGATTAAGCAAGATATATATACGCGTAAGCTATCGGTACGTCCTAATACAGCACTTACCTTTACAGCTGATTTTTACAACTTGGTACAAGCAGATTTGGTACTTCCAGCTAATAATACGGCAGCTAACTATCCACAAGTACAATTGCAGTTATACGAAAGTGAAACGGCTTATAATGCACCAGGAGCTACACCTATACATTCAGATAATATATATGCTGTAACACCAGCTACAAGTTTGAATGATTGGCGTACGAGGTCGATAACTCTTACAGATACTCAGGTAGGAGGTAGAACAGAGTTTTACGCTGTAATACGTATGCATAATGTAATAAATGCAGGACACGACTTGGTAGTGGATAACATTATAGTTACACAAGAGTTGCCTGCGTGTGTGGTAACACTTACGGCTACGCTTACTAACGAGGGCTTGCGTACGCCTACCCTAAGTGTACCCACTGATATAGATATTTTATGTGTATCGGCAACTGCTACAACTGCAGTGGCTAACTGGATAGCGCAAGCTACGGCTACAGATACTAACTGCGATGTAGCGGCAACCGTAACAGCTACTTACACCTATACAGGTAGCTTATGCAATGCAGGTAGTGTAACGGTAACCTTTACAGCAACAGGTACTTTTGGTAATATTACTACTAAAACGGCAGTGATAAACTTTATAAAAACTCCTCTTGTTGTTACCCCAACGGTATTGCAAGTGCCCGATAACACTACGGGCGGCACTACCAGCAGTGTAATACCTAATATCACTTTGGGAGGGGTAACCAGCCCAAGTGTAAATTCGGTAACGATAACCTTTAGCGGTTTGCCATCGGGGGTAACCAGCACAACAGGAGGACGCTTGGTAGTAGCACCTAATACACCAGCGGGTGTACATAGCATTAGCTATAGGGTGTGTGAAGTTGCTAAAAGCAACAACTGCAAGACGGTAACCTCTACCCTTATCATAGGAGCGGCAACGCCTACAGTGGGTGCTAATACGTTTACTGCTACAACCAATACCCGTACAGTAATACCAGGGGTAATAGGTAATATACTTACGGGAGCTACCGTAGGTACACGTACTGCGACCGCAGGTGTGGGCGGTAATGTAAGTATTACGCTTACTCATACGCCTACAACGCCTAATGCGCCACAAATAGACCCAGCGACAGGTAGTGTAACGGTAAGTAGTAATACGCCAGCAGGAGTATATACTATAGGTTATCAGCTATGCAGCTCGCCTATTCATTGCCAAGCTGCTGTGGCTACGATTACAGTACCACAAATAAAACCTTATATACCTGCAGCTACGATTACCCATAGTGGTACAGCGACCACTACACGTAGTATATTTGTGGGAGGACACGTAAATGGAGGTACACAATCGCCAACAGTAGGGGCAGGAGGTTCGGTAAGTATAGGTAATATAGTGAATCCGACCCCTGCAACACCAGGGGCTTCGGTACCCTATCTTACTCCTAATACAGGGGTGATAACTGTACCACCGACAACGCCTAATGGAGTGTATACTATCAGCTACCAAGTATGTACAACTGCTACGCCAACAAGTTGTGTAACAGGTACTACTACTA
>NZ_KB291302.1:301-1924 GCF_000318275.2 Capnocytophaga sp. oral taxon 332 str. F0381 | reverse complement strand
CCAAACTCTTTACCTGATTCTATCTTGAAAGTATGAGTAACTGTGTCGGGACATACTTTTGGCACTTGAAATACATAAATGTCATCTAATGCCATATCGCAGCCACCGCCTGCCCAGCTCTTAGTACGTATCTCTACACGAACCCTATTGGTATTCCCTGGATTCAATTCCCCAGAAAAACGCCTCCAATCATTTGGCCCCGTCGACCTACTTATCGTTCCGTAATCTTTTTGGTCTATTATTGCATTTGTATTAGGGTTTACCAAGAATATCTTTATATCAGGTAAAGCACCTCCTAACCCTACTTTCTCAAGATTCATCACATACATTTCGTAAAGTATCTTGCGGTTAGGCTCTATGTTCACCGTCTTAGAATAAAGTACATCTCCATTACCCACATTACCTATATCTATCAACAGCATTCTCGATTTTCTATTCGAAGGGTTGGTATGGTCATTAGCATTCGACCACCAATTTAAATGTGATTGTATAAATACTGAACTATTAGAACCTATTACATACCTACCAGGTGTAGGTCCTAAATTAGGCCCGCACGAGATAGTAGGAGCTACATTAGGGCTACAAGTGTCATCACCTACACCAAAGTCTTCTTTAATAAGTTCAGTAGCAGCAGGTTGTGTACCACTTTGGTAAGTAATAGCTAGAGTATAAGTTCCTGCACTTAAATTACTAAACATATTTGAAGTTTGTGGAACACCTCCATTTAAGCTATAAGTATAGGTGTACGTTCCTTGAGTATTGGTTATACTTACAGTTCCTTTACCCTCACAATTATATACTATGTTTGAATTTGAAAACTGAGGTACTGTTAGTTTAGCAGGTACAACCACTCTCAAGTTATCACGGCTACATTCTATAGCATCTTTAGCTGATAAATAGTAAGTACCTGGATCCATCCATCTTGATGAAGTGGTTGTCCATACCCCATCACCAAAGTTATATAGATAAGGAGTTCTACCACCTTGTACATTATTAAAGCTCACCCTTGCTTTATTAGCATTAGCCCCTGTACCACAACCTATCAGCTCTGCAACTCCTGCCGAAGCTATAAAGTCATTGCTTGCCCTAAGGTCTGGTATTGTAATATCATTGAGGTTCATCCGACAAGTTTTCCCTGCATAAGTATAATGCACTTGTGCTACAAAAGAAGCGCCTACTGGTAAATTTGTAAATTCGCGCCCTGTTTGTATTACAGCTGCTTTATTTGTAGGCAAGAACTGCTGCAAACTATATTGGTAAGTATACGTTACCGAACTTTGTGGTACTGAGAATACTACTTTCCCTTTAGCCCCACATTCATATAACGTATAAGTAACTGTAACCGAAGGCGTAGGTAACTGTATAATCGTAGCACTTGTTGTCTTATTACAATTATTACCGTCAATTACCTTCACTTCATAAGCACCTGCATACAATCCTGTAAAGGTATATACCCCACTTTGCGTAGTAGCTCTACTTACGAACGTACCACTCTTATATAACTCTAAAGTATAACCATTACTATTAGGTGTACCTCCTTGCGCTCTCGCTGTTATAGCTCCATCATTAGCACTACACATTGCATTGCTTACTCCCAAATCAAGCTTTAAGGCTGCTGGGTCG
>NZ_KB291302.1:0-281 GCF_000318275.2 Capnocytophaga sp. oral taxon 332 str. F0381 | reverse complement strand
TTACTGCTTGTTGTGCTACCACCTGTCCGTCTTTGATAATCTTATAGGTATACGGAAAATATGGTGGATAACTCAACTGTATTTGCAATGCTCCCAGTCCGCCATTACATAGCGGGTTGGTTGCTGTTACTTGCAATGAAGGAGTTATTTGCTGTATGGTAACTTCTTTTTCGTATACACAAGTTACTATACTTTGGGTATTGGCAGTAGGCAAAGTTGCTTGCAATTTATAAGTACCAGGGTCTAAGTTCTTAAACTCTACACTCGTTTGCCAAGCTCTC